>JADZFJ010000182.1 GCA_020849935.1 Crocinitomix sp.
AAAGCTTCTTGATGCACTTCCACATTCCCTACTTGAAGCATTCGTTTTTTACCTTTTTTATGTTTTTCTAAAAGTTTACGTTTACGCGAAATATCACCTCCGTAACATTTGGCGGTAACATCCTTTCTTAAGGCTTTAATTGTCTCTCTCGAAACTACTTTGGCACCAATCGCCGCCTGAATCGGAATTTCAAATTGTTGACGAGGAATCAATTCTTTTAATTTTACGCAAATTTTCTTTCCTAAACCGTGTGCATTGCTTCTATGCACTAGAGCCGAAAGCGCATCCACTTGATCCCCATTTAATAAAATATCCAATTTAATCAAATCCGATTTTTTATACCCAATCGGCGAATAATCAAACGATGCGTATCCTTTAGAAACAGATTTTAATTTATCATAAAAATCAAAAACCACCTCACCCAACGGCATTTCAAAGGTAATTTCAACCCGAGTAGGGGTTAAATAAACTTGGTTTTTTAACATTCCACGTTTGTCAATACACAAATTCATGATTTGACCAACGTAATCAGATTTTGTAATAATTTGTGCGCGAATATAAGGTTCTTCTACATAATCAATACGCGAAGGATCCGGCAATTCAGAAGGGTTATTCACCACCAACATTTGGTTGTCTTTGCGCAAATAGGCTTTGTACGAAACGTTCGGTACGGTCGTGATCACCGTCATATTAAACTCACGTTCAAGACGTTCTTGAATAATTTCCATGTGCAACATGCCCAAAAATCCGCATCTAAATCCAAATCCTAACGCTGCTGAAGATTCTGGTTCAAATACCAACGAAGCATCGTTCAATTGCAATTTTTCCATAGAATAACGCAACTCCTCATATTCATCCGTATCAACTGGATAAACACCCGCAAAAACCATTGGTTTCACATCCTCAAACCCCTGAATCACTGCTTGACATGGGTTGGCAACCGTCGTAATTGTATCCCCAACCTTTACCTCATTCGCTTTTTTAATTCCAGAAATAATATACCCTACATCTCCTGCAAAAACCTCTTTTCGTTGCTCCAAATCCATTCTCAAAATTCCAATCTCTTCCGCAATATACTCATGTTCGGTATTCACAAATTTTACTTTGTCGCCCTTTTTAATTTTACCATTAATTACACGGTAATAGGCAATAATTCCTCTAAACGAGTTAAAAACAGAGTCAAAAATCATGGCTTGCAATGGTGCATCAACATCCCCTTTTGGTGCAGGAATTCTAGAAACAATCGCTTCTAAAATTTTGTCTACTCCAAAACCAGTTTTACCACTCGCAGGAATTACATCCTCAGCGCGGCAACCAATCAAATCCACAATTTCATCCGTAACTTCTTCAGGTTGTGCCCCTGGTAAGTCCATTTTATTTAAAACTGGAATAATTTCCAAATTGTTTTCTAAAGCAAGGTATAAATTTGAAATTGTTTGCGCTTCAATTCCTTGAGCAGCATCAACAATTAACAAAGCACCTTCGCAAGCAGCAATAGATCGCGAAACTTCATACGAAAAATCCACGTGTCCCGGTGTGTCAATCAAATTTAAAACATAATCAACCCCATTCAATTTATAATCCATCTGAATGGCATGACTTTTAATCGTAATCCCACGTTCACGCTCCAAATCCATGTCATCCAAGGCCTGATTTTGCATGTCTCGGTCCGAAATAGTGCCAGTAATTTGCAAAAGTCTATCCGCCAAGGTGCTTTTCCCATGGTCAATATGGGCGATGATACAAAAGTTTCTAATGTTCTTCATACTGCAAAAATAGGAGATTTTAGTTTAAATCAAATCAGATTTGTCAATCAAAACAAATTAAGGTGTCTACAAGGAGGTTATTTAGTGGCAATTTGTCAGAATTTAACCATTAATTAAAATTTATTTTCGCTTTGTGCAATCTTTAGCACGGTATTTGCGTTATGGTAATAAGTTGGATTAAGCTTTCTTTTGAGGAAGAGAAAGCTTGGGTATATAGCCTTCTCGTGGTTAGTCCATGAGAAGGTTTCTTTTTTTTTGCAATTCTCAGAAATAAGTTGTTAATTTGTGTACCCCTCGACCCCACAAATTTGAACTTATGAAAGAGGAGTACCTTCATTTTGCATTTAAAAATAAATTACTCGGAAATACATTTCTCACCACATCAAATCAACCACTTAAAGTCATTGATTTTGGCGAACACAACGCCAATGCAGGGCCTGATTTTTTAGATGCTAAAATAAATTTCGATGGACAAACATGGGTTGGGGCAATCGAGTTCCATGTTCATTCATCCGATTGGTTTAGACACAATCATCAAAACGATCCTGCTTATGGCAATGTGATTGCCCATTTTGTTTTTAATTTCGACATGGAATTAATTAATAACGGTGCTGTTATACCGTCGGTAGAATTAAAATCAAAAATTGACCCCGTTCATTATCAAAAATATCACAAGCTTTTAACTACATCTTCAGAAATTCTCTGCCAAAATTCAATCAAAGACATTCAAGCCGACACGCTCGAAAAACAAAAGCTTGAAAGTTTAAAACAACGCTTATGGTTCAAATCAATCCGAATCCTTCAAGACTTGGAAACCTATCAAGGAGATCGTAACGACGCCTATTATTTAACTTTAGCAAGAACATTTGGCGGAAAAGTAAATCAATTACCATTTGAACAATTGATGGCAAAAGTCAAGAGTAAATGGTTGGCCAAGTTGAATTATGATCCTTTCCGAATTGAAGCGCTTTTTTTAGGCATGGCAGGTCTATTGCCTTCCGCTGATACGGAAGATCCTTATTTGAACAATTTGGTAAAAGAATTTGATTACCTGAAAAACCTTTTTGGAATCACCCAACCTGAGCCATTTGGGTGGAAATATTCGCGCATGCGTCCAGCCAATTTCCCAGACATCAGAATCGCACAGTTGGTTCAATTTCTTATTAAATTCCCCACATGCGATGGGTTTTTTCAGCCAGATTGGACACTCAAATCGTTTTATAAAACCAATCAAAACGGCTTAAATGAATTTTGGAACAATCATTACCGATTAAGCACAAAAACCACAAAAAAAACTTCCTCCAAAATTTCGCGCGAAATGTTTGATTTGATTTTAATCAATGCGGTCATCCCATTTCATTATGCCATTGGATTATTAGAAGGAAATGAAGCAATTAAAATGAAATGTCTAACATTACTTAAATCGTTGAAGCCAGAAAAAAATAGTAAAATGCTTCAATGGCAATCAACAGGCATCACGCTAAACTCAGCCTTTGATAGCCAAGCCTTTTTGGCACTTACAAAACAATCCTGTATTCAAAAAAAATGCTTATCTTGCGCCATTGGAAAAGAGATCTTAAAGAAATGGAATTAATACAAAAAGTAGCGTTGTTTTTTGAGTTGCGATCGTTTGGTGTAAGCACTTGGTTTGCTCGTAAAATGAGTATTGAAGTATCCAAAGTACGTTTGTTTTTTATCTACGCATCATTTATCGCCCTTGGCTCTCCTGTAATTGTTTATTTGGCAATGGCATTTATTCTCGAACATAAACACATTTTCAAATTACAACGTCGGAGAAAATCAATTTGGGAATTATGATCCGGTTAAATTATCGCGATACAAAAAAAATTTATTACGCATTCACCTTCTTAATTTTAATAATAATTGGTGGATGTATCGGGTTTATGTTGATCGAGAAATGGTCCTTTTTTGACAGTTTCTACATGACAATTATAACTCTTTCAACAGTAGGATTTCAAGAGGTTCATCA
>JADZFJ010000183.1 GCA_020849935.1 Crocinitomix sp.
CGAAGTTTCAGTTGGGTAGTGACACTAACCACCTGACTGTTTTCTTTTTTAAATTTTGCTTTGAGGTACTTCCAATAGTTTCGGTTTTTAGAATAATCGTTTTGGTCGGTGAGTACTGCAATAATATCCAAGGCAGAAAACCACCATTTGGACAGGTCTTCATCCCAAACCGCACGTACTTCGCGATCGTCAAAAAAACGGATGGATATTTTTGTTGTACTCATTTTTTTATTAATTCACCCTTAATTTTATTTCGTTGCATTGATCCATTCGGTGATAATTTCTTTCAAGTCGGTTGTTCCATTTTCAATTTCCGTTGCACTTTGAAAAGTAATTATTGCACGGTCATTTTCTTTCCATTGCAGTAATTTACTTTTACTTGAAATTAAACGATTTGTTGGTTGAGCCTGTTTTTTTGCACCGCGATGAAAAATTAATTGGGTTTGTTTTTTAGGCGGTTGAATGCGCATGGTAATTCTATCTTCTTCACCTACACAATAATTTGGTCCATTCCATTTAATGTTTTCGGACAAATCAGCACTAGTGGATAAAATGAGTTTTCTTAATTCGTCAATTTCAGCTCTAAAAGGATGATTTAAACCATCAAGAAAATTGGTCACTTCATTGTTTAAAGAATAAGTTTGATTTGCCATTTTATTGCTCGTTTATTCGATATTTTTCGATCAACCCTGCTGTTGATGAACTTACCAAAGATACGAATAAAAACAAAACTTTTGAAGGGAAAAGGGACGTTTAATAGAAGATTAGTGGTCCCGCTAAAGCTGTTTTGGACAAGGTAAAAAAAAGCTCATCCTGGCGAATGAGCTTTTTTGTGTTATTAAATTTGTCAACAATGTAATAGAGAATAAATTGTTTTTGATACTTTTCTTGGTGATGAATCTTTTTGAAAATAAGAGCGGTTTAGTTTAGGTTTACTGATTTGAGTGGAGTATTTGAAAAAGATATTGGATTTAGTTATCTACTTTTGTGATTAATTTCGTAAATTCACGTAAAAGATAATTAGCATGGAATTTTCAACTCATAAATCCGAAATTGTTGACACATTTTCTAATGTTCGAAGTTTTTCTTTTCAAGAGAAAAGATCACCAATGGTGGATGAAGAAAGGGTAAATTTATTGTTAGATACTATTTTGGACTTTAAAAGTAGTTTGAAAATAAAGACTAACAAGATTTATGAAGTGAACGAAAGAATTGAAAAAATAACTTGGTTTAATAATTTAGATGATGAAAGTTTAATGCTTTTGAATGATTTAATTTCATCAGCGAAGGATTTGAGAACCTCCTTAATACGCCAATATCTTTCAATGAATTTTTTGAGAAAAAAGGGGATTGCCAAATCGGAGATTAAAAATTTTAAAAACGCAATCGATGAATTAAGAGAAGCTTTTGAAGATTTAGAATCTGTTTTTTTCTTTTTACCAGAAATGCCTGAATTTAAGGAAATAACTAAAAAGCTTTCTTTGGTGTAACATGGAATTATTTTGTTTAGAAGAATTTAAAACTGAGTTTGAAAAGTTAAAATCTAAGAAATCTTATAGAACGATAGAAGAAGAAGTAATAGATTATTTTTTCGAAAAATCGTCTGATGAACTTTGTTCAGGTGTAAGATTAAATCATAGTTTAGATGCGCCATACATTAAAAAAAGGTTAGGTGGAAGTGGTGGATTTAGAGTTTATTTTTTGTTATTGATTAGAAAGGATTTTTTGTGCTTAATGTTTGTTCATCCTAAAACTGGCTCGCAAGGTTCTGAAAATATTACTGACGAATCTAAAGCATATTTGTATAAAAAGGTTTTGGAAAGTATACAATCTAAAGATTTGTATAAATTAACCTTAAACGAGAAAAAAACTAAAATTAACTTTACCCGTTAGTGTTGGATTGTTAACTAATTCTACCATTGATTGTCGAATTAGTTCAAAACTCAATTTTTCACAGAAATTCATAATTTTTTTTCTCCAAAAAAAAAGCCCATCCTTTCGAATGAGCTTTTCCGTGTCTTTTAATTGAGGACAATTTGATAAAATTAGCTGTCTTAGATTTTTGTCAATTTTACAACGAACGACTCACCAGTTGAATTAATTACCGTGATAAAATAATTGCCTTGAATTAATTTTTCAATGTTCAATTTGATTCCTGCTTGGTCGTTTTGAATGGTTTGTGTGTCAAGGGCGATTTCTCTTCCTGTGGCATCCGTAATTTTTACTGTGCAATTCGATAAATCTAATTCGGAACTTGCAATCGTTACTTGCGAATTAGACGGATTTGGGAACAGGGTAATTTTTGGTTGATTGTAGCTTAATTCATCATCAATTCCAGCGAAATCGAACGAAATTGGCGCTTCAAACATACCGCGTCCATGTGTGCCGATAAAAATTTTGTTGTATGAATATTGAATCTCGATATCGTTGACAGAGGTATTAGGCAAACAACCGTATTTTTTCCATTCGGTTAGGGTGCTATTTTTGTAATAAACTGCACCATACGTTCCAACAAAAACTCCACCTGCATCTTCAGTATAGGTTTCTAGCGACATAATTGGGAGGTTAGGTAAATTCAAAGAAATATTTTCCCAAGTATCACCAGCGTTTGTTGATTTATAAACCTTTCCATTAACGGCAAAACCGCCATAGCAGATGTAAATAATATTTTCGTCTTGCGGATCAACTTCCAAATCTGAAATTCGTTGATTGACAGGGGTCGATTTTTCCACCCAAGCATCCACACCTGGAGATTTTACAAATAAATTATTGTATTCGGTGGCATAGATTTTTTCTGAATTAGATGGCGCAATCGCCAATTGTTCAAGATCGTATGAAGGAGAGACTTCATCTCCAACAACATCCCAAGTATCCCCGTGATCATCAGAAGCATAAACAGAATTATATCCTACTAAGATTCTGTCATTGTTATTTGGATCTAATTTAAATGGCGTTTCCCATGCACCTTCACCATCTTCACCCGGAGGTGCAATACCGCTGTTGTCCCCATCTTCCCATCGGCGCAATCCTCCAAGTTGATATTCCCAATAACGAAGGTTTTCATTTGTTGGGTCAATATCTTGTCCCATAC
>JADZFJ010000184.1 GCA_020849935.1 Crocinitomix sp.
GCACTTATCTATGAGATAAATTACAATAAGGAAAAAAATAAGGTGTCCAAGCTTGAGCTAATTTTAAAGAATGAAAGGCTCGAATTGGATAAAAAGAACACCTTAATTTGGTCTATCAGTTTATGTTCAATTCTTGGATTCATCGTTTTATTTATTTTATACCGACTCAGTAAACAACGCAGGAAAGCACTTCAACAGGAAAAAGAAAACCTCGAAGCCAAACAGAAAATCACGGAATTAATTAATAATAAGGAGAAGGAGGCGATAAGCGCCATGTATGATGGGCAAGAAAAAGAGAGAAACAGAATTTCTTTAGAGCTTCATGATAAATTAGGGGCAATATTGTCAACCGTAAAGCTCTATTTTAGATCTATTGACGGTCAAATAAATCAACTAAAAGCTGAAAACATAAAACAATACCACAAAGCAAGCAACTTATTGGACGAAGCGTGTGATGAAACAAGAAAAATTGCCCACCAACTATCATCTAAAAATTTGGGTCGAATCGGACTTTTTGCAACGGTCAAGTTATTTCAAACACAAATTCAAGATTCTGGACAAATGAAATTCACATGTACCACACATGGTGACGACAGCAAACTTGAAGGCTTAAACCAAACTTCGATTTATCGCATTATCCAAGAATTAGTGAATAATATAATGAAACATGCCCATGCCACGGAAATTAACCTACAACTCAATGTATTTGAAGAACTTTTTAATCTGGTGATTGAAGATGACGGAATTGTTTTTGACATCAACAATTTAATTGACAATCATGGAATTGGGTTAAAAGAATCAGAAATCCGAGTAAAAACTATGGGAGGGATCCAAGTCATCGACAGTGGTCGTGGAGGAGGAACCACAATAACTATTGATATTCCACTTAATAAAAAAGAAAAATGATAAAAGTACTTTTGGCAGACGATCACGAAATAATCACGGATGGTCTTAAATCCATATTAAAAAATGAAGATAATATTGAAGTAGTGGCAACTGTTTCAAATGGCCGCGATGCGGTCAATTATATTGAAAAAAATCAGGTGGACATTGCTGTATTGGACATTAACATGCCAATAATGACTGGTATCGAAGCCACCAAATTGATTAAAGAAAATGCGTACGAAACCAAAGTGTTGATTTTATCCATGTATGACACCATGGAATTTATCGATGAATTAATTGAAGCTGGATGCCAGGGATATATCCTTAAAAATAAAGGACAAGAAGAGTTAGTAAAGGCAATTCACCGTGTTTATAGCGGCAAACCATATTTTGGAGAACGTGTTCAAGAAAGAATGTTAGAACAACGCATGAATTCTAAAGTAAAATCAAAACAAGAAAAAGTTGATTTAACAAGACGCGAACTTCAAGTATTGCAGTTAATTGCGCAAGAATTTACCACCCCAGAAATTTCAGAAAAGCTCTTTATAGAAGAATCAACCGTGAACACACATCGCCGAAATTTAATCAGTAAACTTGGGGTCAAAAGCTCGTTGGGTTTGGTAAGTTACGCCTGGAAAAATGGGATCATTGAATAATTTTTTAGATCCTTAAAAGCATCACACATCCATATATTTAGGGAGAAAATGATCAGTTAATTTATGGGTTTTTCCCTAACCATTATTGCTGAATTTTGCCTTAAAATAGATCCGATGAAAAAAATGAAGTATGATGTAGCCATTTCCTTTGCCAATGAAGATATGGATATTGCATTGTGTATTTATTTGGCCCTGAAATTTAAGCGAAAAGATGGAAAAGTTTTCTATTATAAAGAAACCTACGATAACGCTGGAAAATCTTTAAAGGATCAATTGCCAATAATTTACGGCGAAGAGTCACAATTTGTAGTCGCAATTATTTCCAAAAATTATTTGAATTCACAAAAGGTGTACGCAACCATCGAGTCGAACGCCATTATTGAAAGATGGAAAAAGAGCAAAGAAAAAACTTTTTTAATTCCCTTATTGATTGATGGTACCAATGTGAATGAAATCAATCCTGTTTTCCCAAACGATGTTGTTTATGTGCTTTGGGATTCAAATCCAGAGTCAATTGCGGAAAAAATTTGGAATATGATTGCTGAAATAAAATATAAAGAAAGTACTCAAAATAAATCTAGCAAAATGAGTACAGATCATTTTAGTTTAAAAATTAAAGAAACGAATAATTTACAAGTTGGAATTCTAAATTTTGGAAAGTTAATTTTCTCAATTTTAAAAGGAATTTTAAGTGTTATTTGGCGTTCTACGAGATGATTACATTTAAAACGAATGACACCCCAAACTGAATTCGATGCGATAATCGGAGTTAGGTCGCAATTAAAACATTCAATTCACAAACGCTTTTACCACCAAAGGTCAAGAGGAGCTAGCCGCTAATCGTGTAAAATTTGTCGTTAATAAATTGGCAACTGGTTGATCAATTCATAAAAGCGACCTATGTACTGCATCAACTCAATAAATCCAGGTTGATTATTGATTTAGCTAGCCACGAAAAATCCTTAAAAGTAATGAGAAAAATCTACTGATTAATAGTGATTTAAAGAATACGAAAAGGGTTGATATTTGTAATTAAAAGATTAATTATGATAAATCCTAAAGAAAGA
>JADZFJ010000185.1 GCA_020849935.1 Crocinitomix sp.
CTGTTTTATAAAATTTTATACCTTTTTCTAATTTTCTCATTAACCCTTTCCGTCTGCTTTGAAAACTTCTGCAACAAATCAAAGAAGACCGTTCAACTTTCTATTGATTAATTCAAAATCGGGCCAAGATTAACAACTTTTCTTCCTGACTTCAAATCTCTAGTTGGAAAGTAAAGAACTAGTTCACCGCGCTCAAAATACATCGAATCAATATTTCCGAAATATTCTGGGTCGGCATCACTCATGTCCACGATTAATTCCTTTCCATTCTCTAAATTTCGAACCAGCAGACTTTCAAAAATTTCGTCTCGAATATGCGTGAGAAATGTGGAATCATTCGAAACATAATCGCTGTAATAATATACCTCCGTAGGTTTGTCCTTTTCAGTAAAAACATAATAACGAACCGAACATGGACCACCACAACTTCCATTAATTACTGTATAAGAATCGGTACACCTTTCAATGTGAGTCAAATCAGGGTTTAAATTTAATCTCTCTAACTTTTTATCGCCGCCATTTAACGACTGAACGCTTACAATTACTGCATTCGTATTTTGAGTAATGTTATAGTTAATGGTGTAAATGAATTCGTCCTTACGGCATTCTTCAATGAATCTTATCGAATCTTTGAATGTCGTTAATTCTATTTTTTCTTTTGACGTTGGTGATTTTTTTGCTAACAAAGAGATAAAATCAATCGCGTCGAATTGGAATTCATGATTTTTCTGATATTTACTATAATTCACAATAATGGGGAAATTCTTAGCTTTAGATGCTCCAATCTTTAAGGAATACCGATAGTTTTCATTTTGATGATGGTTATCAAATATGGCAATTTGGTTATTCCAATCAATCATGTGTACCGTCAAAAGAGATGGTTCATTCGAGCTATCTTGAAGTAAAAATTCGTACGTGTTATTGTCTAGTTTACGAACATTCAAAATAAATCCACCAAAAGGATCATCCATATTAAATTCAATCAGCAACGAATCGGTAAATAACACCCTGGAATCAAATCCCCAATCACATGGGGCGTAAAGATAGTAGGCGTCTTTATAAATGTTCAAATCACACCATTTCCTTGGCAATTCAGGTGGGAATTTATAGTCATGTTTATTCTTGGTGAAATCAGGATTTAGTTGCTCCTTCCAAAAATTGAAATTCAATTCTTCGAAATTATCAATTTTAAAATTTGTTAACCATTTATAATATTTTGATTTTTTATTTCGCTCAATAAAAATGGCGAAGTAATTCTCCTCCGAAAGTTCTCTCGAAATAAATTCGGTATCAACCACTTCACGTTCATTTTCATCCGATTTAAAAATAGTATCCGCTAAATTAACAACGATGCAATCGTTTGATATCAAATTTTCTTGAACCCCAACTATGGGTGGTTGATCTTTTGGTTGATCAGAGTTTTTGCATCCAAGAGTAAAACATGCCGTCACATGAATAATAATCGAAATCATCCATGCACTAAACAGCCTAATATTTGCAACTTTAATAGTCAAAATTTAATCAAATATACCTTACCATTCATTCCCCTAAAATCAAGTCCTTCAAGCTTAAAGTCTTCCCGACATTAGTAAACCACAATAACCTAATCCAATTGTGAGATACAACAAGGCAATAATCATTAAAACATTTGATGACTTTCGATTGCGTTTTCGAATGGATAACCCAATAATCAAAAAAATGATTGGCGGTGCAAACATTATAAATAAAATCGTGTAAACAAGCACAGCTAAATTATCTATCTCTAATAATACCATATCCTTAAAATTTAATTTCGTTTTTTAATTCGTTTAATCGTTCTATTTTTTCATCTCTATAAAATAAATTCATGGTTTCAAATGGAATAATTTTATAGTCCTTATTTACAATATGCACACACGATTTTTTAATTGCCCTCACATCAAAATTATGTGCATCAATAAATTGCATAATAATTATTCTAAAAAGATTGTCATAGCCTAACGTTGGAGCTTCTACAAAAGGAAGACAACAAAGCAAACTATGTAATTTTGATGCGGCCTGATCTGTTGACGTGCCTGTGCTAAAAATCTCAAACATTTTTTGATGAAGCGCTTCATCTTGCTCATAAACAATCGTGTTTTTACTATTATCAAGCAAGTCGGTTGGATTAATATACCGTGTTAGAGGAATATTATTTCCTGCCAATTTAAGTACATATCCCATCACCAAGGCATCAGGATTGCACGGCACAGGAATTAAATCATCCGGGGTAAAAATTTCAGATTGCTCCAAAATTTTACGCCGCACTTCCGTCAAAGTAATTCTGTCCGTGTCTTCATTAAAATTAGTCAACCTACCAGCAATTTGAGTAGGTTGAAAAGTAACCCCTCTCACACATTTTTGTTCCAAGGCAAAGTTGATAATTTCGCCCATCTCATCATCATTTAATCCCTTTTGTAAAGTCACCACCAAGGTCGTAGAAAGGTTTAATTTATTCAGATTTTCAATTGCTTTTAATCTGATCTTCCCTAATTCGGCACCACGCAACGACATTAACGCATCCTCTTTAAATGAGTCAAATTGAAGGTAAATTTCAAAGTCAGGTGCATAAGATTTTAGACGCTGTGCAAATTCAAAATTTTTAGCAATTTCAATCCCGTTCGTATTCACCATCAAGTGCTTAATTGGCAAACTTTTCGCATAATCAAGAATCTCAAAAAACTGAGGATGTAGTGTTGGCTCACCACCACTTAGTTGAACAACGTCCGGTTCTTTTTCGTTCTCAACAATCGTATCCAACATCTTTTTTACCTCCTCAAATGTTCTGTGCCTTCCAAAAGACGGCGACGAACCAGCATAACATGTTGGGCAGGTTAAATTGCATCGGTCGGTAATTTCTATAATCGTCAAACACGAATGTTGCTCGTGATCTGGACAAAGTCCACAATCATACGGACAACCGTAATGCGTTTTTGTATTGAATTTGTAGGGCGTTTCAGAAGGTTTATTATAATTCCGAATATTTTTATAATAAGCAATATCATCTGCAATCAAAACTTTTGAATTCCCATGGGTAGGGCAGCGTTTTAGCATGTACACCTTTTCATCTTCAAATACAATTTTCGCGTTAATCCGTTTTAAACAATCTGGACACAAACTAAGTGTATAGTCGTAATAGGTATATTTTCTAGTTGGCATTTTTGTACAATTTTATAAATTTTGGTGTATAATAGAACCAAACCAGGATACAAACCCATTGAATGCTACTCA
>JADZFJ010000186.1 GCA_020849935.1 Crocinitomix sp.
GAAATACCGAAGCTAAGCTTAAGATAGTTTCATTTTTTTCAGTTCTATTTCCAATTTATCAAAGTTTTCTTCGTTTTTATCCACCACAAATTTTTTAATTTTTGCACATTCTTCTGGCGTATCAAAAACCATTTTAAAAATCAGTTTTGTTTGATGTTGATCCACGATCTCAAATTGAGTAACGACGTTAAACAAAGGCTGGGTGATTCGTTTCCATTCAATCAAAGAAGGAGCAACAATTTTTGTGAACTCACATTCATTTTGATAATTCCCTTTGTCAGGACCGTGCATCACAAATTTCCATCGGCCTCCAATTCGAAAGTCAAATTCGTGAAAGGTATTGGTAAAACCCGCAGGTCCCCACCAATTTTTTAAATGATTCGGTTCCGACCAAGCGCGAAAAAGAAGCACATTGTCAACTGGAAAAATCCGTGAACTAACAATTTCACAATCGGGATTGGTTGGGGAGCTTTGTGTGGACATTTGATGATTTATTTGGTTTAAATTAATCTATTAGTTTAAACATTGACACTGTTTTGTCTTCTATTTTTATAAAAGAGCGCAATTCGAGGTTGAAATTAATATTTTCGCCGTTTAAATTTTCATCTTGATAAAGTATTTCACCATTCAAAGAAATTACATGTAATCCTGATTTTTCCGACAAGGATATCAAGAAATTTATTTTTGGGTCAAAATATAGTTTTGCTTCGAAAATATTTTTTTCGGAAACTTGGACTTTACGATCGAGCACTACCTTATCTTCATGAATTTTATAGAAATGAATTTCAATTGGTCGATTTCTATCGGTATTTTCTTCTTCGTCATCATCGATAAGTGGATTATAGGTAACGGCGATTGTGGTGTCATCAATCCAACATACACCTCTATCTTCATGTTCCCAACCACCAATATTTAAACAAGAAATTCGATGTGTGCTGAGAAAATTATCAATATCATAAATATTATAATTGTCGTATGAACCCCAAACCCAGCCAGCTGAAATAAACTTCTTTTGATTTGGAGACATAAATAACTTTCCATAAAAGTAATCATAAGGTGTCGGCCACTCATACTTACTTTCCTCTTCACGATTTTGATAGAAGGAAATATGCCTCTGTTCTGCATTTTCTTCAATAAGAGATTTGTCCGCTGTCAAGATCTGTCGTGTGTAAAGATTCATAATTTGAATATGATTCCAATCGACGCCATAAATTAGATTTGGCACTCCATTATCATTTTTGAAAAGCGCAATAGGGTAATTCGTGATGCCAGTTTTATCATCTTTTCGCCACAGCCTAAGCGTATCGTAATTATCTGGGTAATGAATTATTCCATGCCTTTTGAAGTCATTTACAACCACCACGATTTCATCTAAGGTATAAATAGTAGACTTTGCTTTTGGATCGAATCCCCCATCTTCGTATGTAAAATGGCTCTCAACGGAAAAAAGTCTATAACCTTTTCGTTCTTCCAAATTAAAACATACAACAACACCAGCGCTTAATAACATGATCATTTCATTGGCATTTTTCAATGCAACCGCCGTTATTGCATCTTGAGTGTCGAATGTAATTTCTTGTATTTTAATAGTTTTCATTTATTTAATCAGATTGATTAAAATTAAATATGCGCTATTCCATTGAATTGCGATTCAAATTGCCACACGAGGCACAAAATACGGCTTTCTTAGTTCGGTATGGTTTTCCACAACTTTCACCATACAATTCAATGATTAATAATATCAATCCACCCTCAAAAAAATTATTTTCACAAACCTATCATCACTTTCTCCACTTTCAACATCTTACCTTCTTCGTTGGTAATTGTAACAAAGTACATGCCTGCTTGTAAGTTAGCTGCTGGAATAGTTTGTTGGTCGATTAAGACGTCTTCAAAAAATACCTGCCCAGCGTTATTGATTAAACTCACACGGTACACCTGATCATTGTTTAGGATGGAAACCTGAATGAGATCGGTAGTTGGATTCGGTGAAATCGTAATTTCAAGAGAAGGTATGTTTTCGGTGGCAGTTGACAGATACACCGTCTTAACACGAACGCTGTCCATCACAACTTCGGTGAGCGGTCTGTCTGAGCCATCCACCGGAACTGCCTCAATGTCTTGAACGATGTCAAAATTATCGGTAACAATCCCAAAAACTGGGTAATTCGGGTCTAAGAAGACATTGTTTACCATATTGATATAAAATTGACTGCCACCAGTATTTGGTCCTGAATTTGCCATCGCAATAGATTTCACAACATTACTTGTCAATGGGTCAAATTCATCCTCAATGGTATAACCTGGACCACCAAAACCAGTTCCCAACGGGTCACCTCCTTGGACAATAAATCCGTCAACCACCCGATGAAAAATGATCCCATCGTAAAATTCTTCCTCCACCAAACTAATAAAATTGCCGGCAGTAATTGGTTGCAAGGTATCGTACATTTCAGCCTCAAAAATACCCATCGAGGTATAAAAGATAACATCCGTTTGCGCTTTTACTTGATTGGTCGATAGTGTCACCAAAACAAACATTCCCAAATATAAATTCTTCATTTGTTGTATATTTTATTCGTTTAATAACGTGTTTAATTTTAATTCGTTGCCAGGTTATTGCTGACTTGTTTAGACTGTCAAAGGTAATAAAATTAGGCTTAGTTTAAACTCCATGATAGTTGAAATAGCAGTATTAAACAAATGGAATCAACTCAACCAAAACCTCATTTTCGGCTTTATCAAAATAAGTGCAGGACATTATATGCAAATCAACCACCCATTTTTCAATGCCCGTTTTTGCGCAATCCTGGCAAAAGGTAAAATAATCCGTTTCACCGAGTTGGTGAATTTTTAAGGCATGTTTAAAAGCCGCTTCGTCACAAAAATCTTCAATAACAAGCGGGGCATACTTGGCATCGCTCGAAATCCTAAACCCTTCATTTCCAAAATAATTAGTATGGCTATCCATCACCCAAGTTTCAAAAGAAATCACCCCAAAATTCGTAATTTCTTGAATATATGTTGGAAAATCGGCTCCCGATCGCACTTTGCTATGGGCTAATTCAATTTGAGCAAGGGTAAACATCTAGCTAAACAGTTAAAAATTAGTATCTCTTCGTTTTTATGCAAAAGCAGTTTAAATATAACACAAAATGGACAATTACCAGCAAAAGGATTTTTATTTGGGCAAATGCCGACGAATTCTCGCATGCGCGAAATTGTCGGTACCGGGCTCTATGTTCCCGCTATTTTTTTTCAAAAATGAGCTCCACGGGGATCCCTTTTGCGGGGGTAGTGGGAATTTGAGAAATTTTACTAAATCAAGAAGTCTAAAAATTCATGATTTGTTAGTAGTCATCAGCTTGAATAAAAAGTTTGTTTCCATTCTTCAATGCTGAATCACAAATTTCCAAGATTGCTTGATATTCATTTTTATAATCGGGATGTATATCTAAAGATAATTCTTTTAAATGGTTATAAAACTCGAATAACCGTTCACACTCAGCTTCTTCGTCTTCTGCCCATCTGTCTTCCATTGAATAATCACGCGACCAAATAAACTTTCTTATCA
>JADZFJ010000187.1 GCA_020849935.1 Crocinitomix sp.
CGCGTTTCTAAAATTCCCATCACCTGTACCCCTTCAGTTGGATTTCCCAAAAAAGAAAGCGACTCGGCTTGCCAAAATTGATAAAACAAAACTTTAAACGACTTCAAGTTTAATTCATGCGGGTAATTTTGAGTGATTTCATCAAACGTATTAAAGCCCTTCACAAAATGATAAATAATTTCCAAATCAATTTGACGAGAAGCTGGTCCCGATTTCAAGGCCTCATACAAAGCAGCTGTCAATTGTTTAAAAGCAACAAAACCTTCCTTAATCGGATTTTTCCACTTAATAAATAAGGCTTCAATCTTTTTTAATTCAGGAAAATGTGCAAACAATTCCTCCTGCTCAATAAAAATTTTGTTTTTATCAATCACCTCCTTTTCAAAGAGGGCAATACTTTTTTGATTTTCAATTAAAATCGCCAAATAAGGATGATCCAAATAGTTTAAAAGCGATTTATGATAAATCCGATTCGAGTTAAATTTTTGAAAATTAAATTGAATTTCAAAAACAATATCAATCAACCCTTTTAAATGCGAAAATTTAAGCGGATACCCCATCGTAATATTAGCCCGTTCAATTTTCGCAGGCAACGAACGCGACAAAGGAATCAATAACGATTCATCTGCTAAAACAATCGCTGTCGAATCTAAATCAATCCCTTGTTCCAATAAATCACTCAAAATACTTCCCGCAATTTTAGCTTGACCAATTTGTTGAGCCGTTTCAATGACGGTGAACTTTTTGGGAACGCGATTAAATTCTTGGCCACACTCCCTTTTAATCTGCCATTTGTCAACAATTTTCCGATAAAAATGCCCTGCCTCGTGTACCGAATTTTGAATATAGGTTTCATCCATGTCAAAATAAACAGTCGCCTTTTTTTCCTTTCGCAGGTAATTAATAATCCCTTCTTCCGAAATCGACAAGGCATTAAACCCAATAAAATAATAATGTTCCGAAAGTTCAACAACCGAATCTTTCTTAATCAGTTGATTATAAAATTGTTTATAAGCCGCCCCTTGCGAAATCAAGTGAACACTTTCCAAATGTTGGGCTAATAAATTGTAATAATCAGGTAATTTATCCCAAAGCGTCTTAAATTTTTCTTGCCCATTCGACAATTGTTCCTCCAAAAAACTCCAATTTTCAATTTCTTTAATATTTCTAAGGTCTGTAAAAATTAATTTTGGAGGCACTAGGTAACGGTCAATTTCATCAAAATCATTCAGAATAATTTTTCCCCATTTAATAAAGCTATTAAAATCCTCAGCGGCTTCTTTTTCAATGAGTTTATGAATTTCAAACAAAATAAATACCAACTCCGTTTGCGATACAATTCGTTGCGGCGTATTTGCCGAAATCCATTCGTTAATGGTAATAATTTTTGGTGCAAAAAAGGGTTTGGTACTCAATTCGGCAAAATATTTTTGAATATACACCGCCCCTCTTTTATTCGGAATCACAAGCGTAATCTTGTCCAAACTCCCCGCATGAAGTGCATAAATTAATTCTATTTTATCTTGTAGAAATGTTCGCATTTACAGGGTTGTTCTAAAAACCATTATTGAGTAAAAGTACGAAATATACCCGAATCGAATCAAGCATGGTCTTGCTTTTTCAATAATTACTTGGGCAAATCCCCCAACAAGTTGGGGGTCGGGCTAACCGCTATAGTCCCCGACATCCCGTCCCCAACTCGTTGGGGATCGGGATCGTCAGGGAGCTGCCGCTTTTATCCCTTTTGCAAAATCTAGCTAACATTTACACGAATAGATACTATATAAAATAAACGTTAGTTGTAATTCCTAAAAATTAATCAAACAAATTGACCAAATTTTTCACCATCATCAACACATCCTTTTTCCTTTATATTACTAAGTTCTAGCCATAACTACCATCTCCTAGACAATGAAATATAAGCGCTTGAAGAATTATGGTTCACACTAATTTTCAAAAAAAAATTAATAAAAAAACGCGCAATATTAAATTTTTGATTAATTTTGTGTCCAACAATGATTAATTATTCGTCGATGACACATTTAAAAGTAGGAGATCAAGCACCAAATTTTTCAGTGATCAATGAAAAAGGTGATTCAGTGAGCTTAAAAACGTACGCAGGCAAACGGCTGATTCTTTATTTTTATCCAAAAGACTTGACACCAAGTTGTACAGTTGAGGCGTGTAATTTAAAAGATCATTATTCAGATCTGATTGCTCACGGATTTGAAGTTTTAGGTGTAAGTATGGACAATGAAAAACTGCATAAGCGATTTATTGAAAAACATTCCTTACCTTTTCACTTATTGTGCGATGTTGACAAAAAAGTGATTGATGCTTATGGAGTTTGGGGCCCAAAAAAATTTATGGGACGAGAGTTTGACGGCATTCATCGGACCACTTTTGTGATCAATGGGGAAGGAATAATAGAAGCGGTCATTGAAAAAGTAGTGACAAAAACACACACCGAGCAAATTTTGGAAGAATTAAAAAATAATTAAAAAAAATCGCAGAACGTAAATAGATTACGTTTTGCCACAATTACTTTGTATTAAAATTATTAG
Organism: Crocinitomix sp.; assembly: GCA_020849935.1. Taxonomy (GTDB): domain Bacteria; phylum Bacteroidota; class Bacteroidia; order Flavobacteriales_D; family Crocinitomicaceae; genus Crocinitomix. The sequence goes on from JADZFJ010000187.1 coordinate 2,565, forward strand.
TTATGGCAGAAGTAAAATCAGAAAAATTAAAAGCGTTACAATTAACACTTGATAAATTAGAAAAAACATACGGAAAAGGTACCGTTATGAAATTAGGCGACAATGCCATCGAGGAAATCGATGTTATTTCATCTGGTTCATTAACTTTAGATATTGCCTTGGGAGTTAAGGGATTTCCAAAAGGTAGAATCATCGAAATTTATGGCCCAGAATCGTCCGGTAAAACAACCTTGGCCTTGCATGCAAGTGCTGAATGTCAAAAAGCAGGTGGAATTGCTGCGTTTGTGGATGCTGAGCACGCGTTTGATCGTTATTACGCAGAGTGTTTAGGAATTGACACGGAGAATTTATTAATCTCGCAACCAGACAATGGAGAACAAGCTTTGGAAATTGCCGACAATTTAATTCGTTCTGGCGCAATTGACATTATAGTAATTGACTCGGTTGCGGCATTAACACCACGCGCCGAAATTGAAGGTGAAATGGGTGATTCTCAAATGGGACTTCAAGCGCGATTAATGTCAAAAGCATTAAGAAAATTAACCAGTTCAATCAACAAAGCAAATACTTGCTGTATTTTCATCAACCAATTGCGTGAAAAAATCGGCGTAATGTTCGGAAATCCAGAAACCACCACTGGCGGAAATGCACTTAAATTTTATGCTTCCATCCGAATTGATATTCGTAAAGCGAGCCAAATAAAAGAAGGCGAAGAAATTATTGGCAACCGCACCAAGGTGAAAGTTGTTAAAAATAAAGTAGCTCCACCATTCAGAAAAGCCGAGTTTGACATTATGTACGGACAAGGAATTTCAAAAGTTGGTGAGGTGTTGGATTTAGCTGTCGATCATGGAATCATTAAAAAAAGTGGATCATGGTTTAGTTACGGCGACACCAAATTAGGTCAAGGTCGTGATGCGGTTAAACTATTAATTAAAGACAACCCAGAACTAATGGATGAGCTTGAAGCAAAAATCATTGAATTAATTCAAGGAAACCCTGAGATTAAGATCGATTCAAAATCAACAAAAGCAGAAACTGTTGAGGAAGAATTTCTTTAAAACTCAGTAACGATTTCCACACACATTCACTCAACTTGCTTTAAAAAGGACTTTTAAGTTTTTTTTAAAGCAAAAAAACAAGTGGGTTTTGTGAAAATTGAAATCGTGCAATGCACAAGGAATGTAGGTTGACACGAATAAAAGTGTCATTGGTGAGCCCGAAATGTAAGGACGTGGACGATGGAAAGTGAGAAGAGATGATAGGACGTGAGGAGATTTGACAAGGAATGACGGAAGATCAAGCGAAGTGCTGGGAGATGAAGCGAGGTACTGGGAGATGAAACGAGGTGCTGGGAAATGAAGCGATTTGATTGGAAGTTGAAGTAACGGAAAGTGAGAAGAAATAATGGGACTTTACGATAGAGGATGGGACGTGAGAAGAGATGACGCGAAGCGAGGAGAATTGACGGGAAAAAGGGAAGATCAAGGGAGGTGATAAATACTCCCACTTCTGAGCACCGCCAAAAACCTTAAAATCAAACATTTGTAATTAAACTAAACGCAATTGATTTTTAAGATGAATTAAAATTCGTTTTAGCTTCGTTTTGCGCGCTATGTTGAATCCTTTTGCAAAAAATCTTGAATTAAAAAAATGCCTGTTTCAGGTTTAAAAGTTTACTTCTACCAAAATAAAAAGGGTCGATTGTCTGCAGACAATTGGCCCTTTTTTAATTCAATTTAGGAGTAATAGACATTTTTTAAGCTACTTTTTTAGTCATTGTGTTCTAATGAACATTTTCTAGGCACATTTATTACTTTTGTAGTTATGTTTGTGCGCTCTAAAAAGAATAAAAGTGGATCTACAAGTGTCCAGATAATAGATAAATCTTCTGGAAAGTATGTTTTGTTTCAAACTATTGGTAGTTCATCAGATGATGATGAAATAGATTTATTAATTGCTAAGGGTAAAAAAATAATCGCATCTCACGGTGGACAGACAATATTAACTTTCAATAAGGATATAGAATGAAAATTTATTGATCCTTCTTTACGTAGTTTTAACCATACCTACTCAAGATAACTAATCAAAAAACAAAAATCATTAAACGACGTCTTTTAAATTAAAAAAAAATGTTTTTTTGATCGGGTATCCCATACAACAAAACGGAAGAAATATCGCTTCCAACTAACTAGTCAGAGCAACCGAAAACTTTAACCCTTAAGCTAATTTATCATTTTCAAGGTGGCGCGTACTGTCTCGATTGGTTTTCTTATCTAAGTTTTTCTTAAGTGCCGCTTCCAAATCAATGCCTGTTTGATTGGCCAAACAAATTAACACCCACAAAACGTCTGCCATTTCATCACCCAAATCCTTATTTTTATCCGATTCCTTTTCCGATTGTTCGCCATACCGACGGGCAATAATCCGTGCTACCTCACCTACTTCCTCCGTTAATTGAGCCATATTCGTGAGTTCGTTAAAATAACGAACACCGTAGGTCTTAATCCAATTATCCACCAATAACTGTGCTTCTTTAATTGTCATCTTTCAGTTTATTTAAAATTGAGGTAGTGGAAAAACCATCCACCAAATTAATCGTTTTTACAAGTCCTCCCCCCCCTAAAACAACCTCTCTACCAACTATATACTTCTTAGCTAATTTATCCTCCTCAAACGGATCATAATCCCCCCCCTTCACCATCACATCTGGCCGCACCAATTCAATCAACCTTAAAGGTGTATCTTCATCA
>JADZFJ010000188.1 GCA_020849935.1 Crocinitomix sp.
TCCAGAAAAACTAAATTTCACCAAAGAAGGCACACTACGCGAAGGTGAATATTTGAATAATCAATTTATTGATCTCTATTTGTATTCGCTTTTGAAAAGAGATTTTTTAGAGAAATAAAGCCACTAAAACTAAATTAACCTCAACCATCACCATCTTAAGTTGAGAATTAGTTAGGGCAGTTAATTAACGACTTGTCTAAAACAACTCAACAATTAACCCCGGAAAAGCTCCAAGCACAATAATCACACCCGTACAAATAACAAAAACCACTCCTTGTGCAGTTTCCACTTGAATTTTTTTCCTATTTTCAGAATCACCATTGTACATGGCAATAATGACTTTGAAATAAAAACAGGCCCCTATCACTGCGGCAATGATGGCTAAAACATTCAAATAAATATAGCCTGAATCAAAAAGCGACGATAACACAAAATATTTGGCAAAAAAGCCAGATGCCAAAGGGATTCCCGCCAACGAAAGCATGGCAATGGTCATAGAAATTGCGAGGAATGGATTCCGCACGTATAAGCCATTAAAGGATTTAAAACTATAACCTTCATCTTGTTTTACTAAATCAAGGATTCCAAACGCAATGAGACTTGCCATGGCATACGAGAGCGAATAATACAACAAGGTTTCAACTGAAACATTATAGGCTAAATTGGCTAAAATAGCCAACAACATAAAGGTGGCATGACTCACACTCGAAAACGCCAACATACGTTTCACACTTGTTTGCACCCCTGCGGTAACATTGGCTACGACTAAAGAAATTGCTGCTATGACAGAAATAATCTTGATCCATAAAAAGCTAACATCTTGAAAAGATCCGATGAAAAGATCTAAAAAAGCTGCAATTCCAGCGATTTTTACGATAGTACTCATTAAGGCGGTAATGACGGTTGGTGAACCTTCGTAAACATCAGGCGCCCAAAAATGGAAAGGCGCCACCGAAATTTTGAAAAGCATTGCAACCAAAATAAAAACCACCCCAACATAAAAGAAGTTAGGTAAATTTGCTTGGTTGGTAGCGATGAAATTTTGAATGGTTGCCAAATCGAATGAAGCCGTAGCCCCATATACAAGGGCGATGCCAAATAATAAAAAACTACTAGCGAAAGCTCCCATTAAAAGATATTTAAACCCAGCTTCATTACTCGCTGGATCACCTTTTTTACTGGCGGCAAGCACATATAAAGGAATACTCATGATTTCAATTCCCAAAAATAAGGTGGTCATATTGGTGAAAGCCGTGAGTATAATGGCGCCTACCATCATAAATAAGACAAGGGTATATTGATCGACTAAATGACCTCCATTTTTAAAATACGTCCGCGATAAAGTGAACCAGAGCAAGGCTACAAATAAAATTACCGTTGAAAAAGCCAATGCAGGTCGATCAAAGGCCAGCATATTGTCAAAATACTGAATTTTAACTGGTTGATTCCATTCGATAAGGTTAAATGTCCCTGCAGCAATTACGCCCACTAAGACAATTGGATGAAGTAATTTCTTGAAATTAAATATTTCAGAAATCATGGCCAAAATCCCTAACCCTATTATGATGATTAATCCAATCATACGCTTTAATTGTCTTCTATTATTTAATATTTAATAATGCTTCGTAAGCTGCTGTTTCCGCAATATCATTTAATATGGCCGGATAGACACCTAATCCTATTATAGCAATTGAAATAATGATTAATACAATGTTTTCACTTGGCTCTAATTTTCCAAAAACAAAATTTTCGTTTTTACTTTCGCCAAGCATAATTTTTTGGAAAATCCGCAACATATACACGGCACCAAAAATAATCGATAAACCAGCTACCGCCGCGAAGTACGGATTGAATTGATAAATTCCTATGAGCGATAAAAATTCGCCAATGAACCCACTTGTTAATGGCAAGGCAACCACTCCTAAAACGATAATCAAAAACAAGGTTGAAAAATTTCCATTTTGTTGGCGGATTCCACCCATTTCATCCATCATTGTTGTTCCTGTTTTTCGGAATAAAATTTCCGAGATAAAGAAAAGTCCTACCGTGTTAATTCCGTGCGCGAGCATTAACATAATTGATCCTTGAATACCTTGATGGGTTCCTGAAAAAATTGCTGCCGCAATCACCGCAACGTGGGCCAGGGATATATATGCGTTAAATCGTTTGTATTCATTTTGACCAAGTGCGATGATCGAAGTATATACAATACCAATAATCGCCAAAACCATTACTGTGGTTCCCCATTCTTGCACACCCAGCGGCACCATTGGCAAAAGCCATTTTATGGCCCCAAATGTTGCCATTTTAAGCATGATACCAGACAAAATCATGGTCCCTTGAATAGGTGCATCCACATACGTATCTGGCTGCCAAGTATGAAAAGGAAAAATTGGAATTTTAACAGCAAAAGCAATGAAAATGAACCAAAAAATCAACCCTTGTTGGGCAAAATCTAGACTTCTACCCGCTGCATACAAGGCCTGAATATCCCATGACTTGAGCCCGTTAACATTTGTATGATGGTACAACATAATCAAGCCCACCAACATAAACAAAGAACCGATTAAGGTGTAGATAAAAAACTTGAGGGTAACTTTGCTTCTGTTTTCGCCTCCCCACAGCAAACAAATCAAATAAACGGGAATAAGGGTGATTTCCCAGAAAATGTAAAACAAAAATCCGTCATTCGCCATAAAAACGCCAATCACAGCCATTTGAAAAGCCAAAATTAATCCCAAAAATTTATTCGAAGTTTTTACACCTTTTTTATAGGTCGATAAAATGATGATTGGAATTAAAAAGGTTGTTAGGAGAATCATTAATAAACTCAACGCATTGATTGATACGTCAAAATTGATTCCCAATGATTTAATCCACACCGCTTTAAAATGAAGTAATTCAGAAGCCGGATTTTGTTTATAGATTACAAAAGCAACAAGCGAGACCACAAATTCAACAAGAGAAAAAATCAAGGCAAGATTTTTCCAACCTCTGTCTTTCGGCGCAAAGAGTATCAAGGCTGCTAAAAATGGAATCCCTAATAATAATAGTGTTAACATATACCTGTGCTACTAATTCAAAAATGTAAATAAAAGAATCCCAATTATGGCTGCCACCATAAAGACAAAATACGTCCCAACGTTTCCGTTTTGTAGCAAGCGTGCGGACACTCCTAACCGATCAATCCCTTTACCAGCTCCATCTACTATTGCGTTGATAATTTGAAGGTCAATTACCTTGTAAAAAACCTTCGCGAGTCCATCAAGAGGTTTGCGGATGACCGTTTCATACACTTCATCGATGTAAAATTTATAGAATATGGGTTTTTGCCAATTTTTTAACATACTCTCTTTTTCAACTGGCAAGATTCCTCGTTTTCGATAAATCATATAACTGAATACCAAGGCAACAACTGCTCCACCAATCGCGATTGTCATGAGCAACCACTCTGTAGCATGAGAAAGGATGATCGGTTCATCAAAAATCACAATAGCTTCTAAATTATGGTGCATCCAATTGGGTAAATGCCAAGAAGTTGGCAATCCCAAAATACCCCCAAAAATGGACAATATTGCTAAAACCAACAAGGGAATTGTCATTGATTTAGGCGATTCGTGTAAGTGCTTTTCTTGTGCTGCCGTTCCTCTAAAGCTTCCGAAAAAAGTTAAATACAACAACCTAAACATATAGAAAGTCGTTAACATCGAAGCAAATAAAGCAAGCAACCACAGGGTATAATTAGACTGAAACAAATGGGCTAAGATTTCATCTTTACTGAAAAAACCAGAAAAAGGTGGAAATCCGGAAATAGCTATTGTTCCTATGAGCATGGTCAAAAAGGTGATTTTTATTTTCCCTTTTAACCCACCCATTTTACGAATGTCTTGTTCGCCACTCATGGCATGAATCACAGAACCTGCAGCGAGGAAAAGTAATGCCTTAAAGAAAGCGTGTGTTGTTACGTGAAAAACTGCCGAACTGTATGCATGAACACCTAAGGCCACAAACATTAACCCCAATTGCGATACGGTCGAATACGCCAATATTTTTTTGATGTCATTTTGAAATAAGGCAATCAATGCTCCCACAAGCATGGTAATGACACCCACAATGGCGATTGTTGTACTTGCAGTTTGACTAAGCGAGTAAAATACGTTTGACCGCACCACCATGTAAACACCTGCTGTGACCATCGTAGCCGCGTGAATGAGGGCAGAAACTGGAGTCGGACCTGCCATTGCGTCTGGAAGCCATGTAAACAATGGAATTTGAGCACTTTTACCCATAGCCCCAACAAACAATAAGAGGGCAATAATTGTAATGGTCGATTCAGAAGCGCCATCTACCATCGGGAAAATCTCTCCGAAGGTGGTGCTTCCATAAGTCACAAAAATTAAAAAAATGCCCAATAAAAAGCCTAAATCACCAATTCGGTTCATGACAAAAGCTTTACGCGCAGCATTGTTATTTTCTCGTTCTTTAAACCAAAATCCAATTAAAAGGTACGAGCACAAACCAACGCCTTCCCAGCCCATAAACATGACCAAATAATTGTTTCCCATCACCAGCAATAACATGAAGAAAATGAAGAGATTCAAATAAGCGAAAAAGCGCGAAAATCCTTCATCGTGTTTCATGTAACCAATACTGTACACATGAATTAAAAAGCCAATTCCAGTAATAATCAACAAGAAAACAACGGAAAGCGAATCAATTAAAAAAGCAATAGGAATGTTAAGCGTATCGGCACTGATCCAATCAAACACATTCACCGTCATTGAATTTCCGGGTGTTGTTTGAAGTTGAGCAAATACAATAATCGAAACGATAAACGAAGCAAAGACGGCAGACGCACCAATGGTCCCACTCAAAGTTTTGCTCATTTTTTTTCCAAAAAACCCATTTAACAGAAACCCGATAAGTGGAAAGAGCGGTATAAGTATGGCTAAATTCATTTTTATGGTACCCTTAATTCTTTAAATTACTTAATAAGTCAGCATCAATACTTTTACTTCTTCTAAAAATCATGGTCAAAATTGCCAATCCAACGGCAACTTCACAAGCGGCAACGGCCATGTTAAAAAACACAAAAACTTGCCCAGCAGTATCTTGATGTAAGGCACTAAAAGCCACCATGAGCAAACTCACAGCATTTAGCATTAACTCGATACACATAAAAAGAATGATCGTATTTCGTCGCAACATAACGCCAATCACGCCAATGACGAAAAGTATGGAACTTAGCCACAAATAAAGATCGATTGATATTCCGTTAATCATGCTTCGTTCGATTTTTGATTATTATTGTTCACCTCTTCTTTTTTCCCCAACATAATCGCACCAACTAATGCCGAAAGTAAAAGGACAGAAACTATCTCAAAAGGGAATAAAAATTCTTTGAACAATACTTTCCCTAAATTAGTGATTAAGCCTGCGTCTGATTGTCCAACTTGTATGACGTTTAATTGATTGGTGCCTTTTAAAGCACCCACTAAAACCAATAAA
>JADZFJ010000189.1 GCA_020849935.1 Crocinitomix sp.
TAAGAAAGTGATTCCAATATTCTCGAATGGCTTTTTTTTCTTGCGGTACAATTCAGCCAGCATGACGGTGGTGAAAAGGAAAAAAATGAATCCAAAAAGGTATTTATTTGCTTCGGGAACGTAGAGATAGGCGATTGCACTCAAATAAATTAACAAACCAAAAAGGTTTCCGAGTGTTTTATTTGGAGAGGAGGAAGATTTTTTGAAAAGCCCATAAAATTCATTCAAGCCCAACAAGCCAACTAATCCAAAGACAATGTTAAAGATCCAACTTTTGTAGATGATCGCGATGACGATGACGGCTACAAAAAGGGTTCCTGTGATTGCTCTTTGCCAAAAATTACTCATGGTTGTGGGTTTCTATAAATTTTTTGGCTTCGGCTAAATCACTTTTGGAGACATACAATTCAATATCACCGAAATTCGTGTAACTCGCATCTTTTTTATTCAAGAGAACTACCTCAATACCTTCAACTTCGAGCGCACCTTTTACGAGGTGCGCTTCGATTTCATTGGTAGTTGATAAAATTAGTTCTTTATTATCCATTCAGTGGTTCGTTGTCATTCGGTGCATCATCTTGAGGTTTATTTTCAGGATTTTCTTCCGAATTTTCAATTTCTACGTCGCTTGAAGGTTTCTCTTCTTCCGTTGTATCTGCTACCGTTTCATCGGTTGCAAATTTCGTTTCTTCAATTAATTCAACATCCCATTCTCTTTTTCCAAAAATCTCAATCAAGTTATCTTTGAAAATGACTTCTTTTTCTAATAATTTTTCTGCTAAGAGAATTAATTTATCCTTGTTTTCAGTCAAAATTTTGATTGCTCGTTGGTATTGAATTTCAATCATTTTTGAAACTTCTTCATCGATCAGTCTTGCTCTTTCTTCGGAGTATGGTTTTGTGAATGGTGATTGTCCTTGTGGATCGTAATAACTGATGTGTCCAAGTTTCTCACTTAAACCATAGATCGAAACCATCGCATAAGCTTGCTTGGTTACTTTTTCCAAATCGCTTAACGCACCTGTTGAGATTTTGCCAAACATAATTTGTTCAGCAGCACGTCCACCAAGTGTCGAACACATTTCATCCAATAATTGCTCAGTAGTGGTAATTTGACGCTCTTCTGGCAAATACCAAGCAGCTCCTAATGATCTTCCACGTGGTACAATGGTCACCTTAATAAGTGGAGAAGCATGTTCGAGTAACCAAGACGTTGTTGCATGTCCAGCTTCGTGGAACGCAATCGTTTTCTTTTCTGTTTTGGTGATGATTTTATTTTTCTTCTCTAAACCACCCACAATACGATCAACCGCGTCAAGGAAATCTTGTTTTTCAACTTGTTTTTTCTTTTTACGGGCAGCAATTAAGGCAGCTTCGTTACAGATATTTGCGATATCAGCTCCCGAAAAACCAGGGGTTTGACGTGCAAGAAAATCCACATCTAAATCTGGTGCTAATTTTAGCGGTTTTAAGTGAACAGCAAAAATTTCTTTTCGTTCATTAATATCTGGCATGTCCACATAAATCTGACGATCAAAACGACCCGCACGCATTAATGCAGAGTCAAGAACATCGGCACGGTTGGTGGCTGCTAAAATAATTACGCCACTGTTGGTGCCAAAACCATCCATTTCTGTCAATAATTGGTTGAGCGTATTTTCACGTTCATCATTCGACCCCATGTTGGCGTTTTTACCACGAGCTCTACCAATGGCATCAATTTCATCGATAAAAATAATGGAAGGCGCTTTTTCTTTTGCTTGTTTAAATAGATCTCTTACTCTAGAAGCACCCACACCCACAAACATTTCTACGAAATCAGATCCAGATAAGGAGAAAAACGGAACTTTTGCTTCACCTGCAACGGCTTTTGCTAATAAGGTTTTACCTGTTCCCGGAGGGCCTACTAAAAGCGCACCTTTTGGAATTTTTGCGCCTAATTCGGTATATTTTTTAGGGTTTTTCAAGAAATCGACAATTTCCTCAATTTCTTCTTTTGCGCCTTCTAATCCAGCGACATCTTTAAAGGTAATATTTGTTCCTTTTCCTTTTTCGAAAACGGTTGCACGGGATTTACCAATGTTGAAGATGTTTCCACCTCCGCCACCTCCGCCACCGCCAGACATACGACGCATCATAATGATCCAAAAAATGATCAAAATAGCAGGTAACAATAACCAGCTAAGTACGCTGCTTAATACGTCTACGCTGTTATCGTAATCTATATTGAAATCAAATTTCGGCCCTTTTTCGAGTAATAACTTCTCCTTTTTTTCGCGAAGATGATCATAGAAGGACTCCATAGGTGGAGTTGAGAATTCCATATCAGGAGTTCGACTACCACCAACTTCAGGGCTTTTCTTCAAGGATTTGTACGCAATTGAATCTACAGCTTTAACCGCTTCAATTTGATCTTGTTTCAAATAAACTTCTGCTTTGTCTTCGTGTTTGATGAAGTCTATTTTTTCAACATAACCTAATTCAGTCAAGACAAAAAATCGATCTGAATCTATTTTAATTGTTTGTGGTTTAATCTGAAATAAACTATATGCAATTAAGAAAACAACAATTATTGCATAAATCCAATAAGCGTTGAAGCCTTTTTTATTTCCAGTATTTTTATTGTTATCGGTCATATTTTTTTAATCAATGTTTGGAATGTCAATTCGTTCGGCATCTGCCCAAAGTCCTTCCAAATTATAAAAATCTCTAATTCCTTTGTAAAACACATGAACCACAACGTCCACATAATCAAGCAATACCCATTCGGCATTTCGAGTTCCCTCTTGGTGCCAAGGTTTTTCTTGTAATTCTTTACGGGTGCGTCTTACGATTGCTTGGGCAGCCGATTCGACTTGTGTACTCGAATCACCACTACAAATAATGAAAAAATCGGCAATTGCGTTTGGTAGTTCAGATAGGTTTAAGATCACTATGTCTTTTCCTTTAACATCTTGAATCCCATCAATGATAGAATCTATTAAAAGTTGAGTTTCGTTTTCCTTTTCCTCGAAGGTTTTTAGCATCAGTTATTTTTTGAAGAACAAAATTACGTTTTTTGTTTTATTTATACTTAAAATTGGCACATTTGTTTTTATGAACTTAAAAAGATTGTTTAATAATCCCATTCATCTAGATACCGTCGATTCTACGAACAATTATGCTGCCAATTTGTGTAAAATGTCAAATTTGGTAAATGGCACGACAATTCTGACAAAAAGTCAGTTTAATGGACGTGGACAAAGAGGGGCAACCTGGCAATCTGAACCGGATAAAAACCTGATTTTTTCAACGGTGATTTATCCTAGTTTATCGGTTAAACGAATTTTTTACCTCAATATTTGTGTTTCGTTGAGTTTGACAAAAACGCTGAAAGATTTAGGAATTCAAGCGAAGGTGAAATGGCCAAACGATGTGTACATTGGGAATCGAAAAGTGGCTGGTATTTTAATTGAAAATCAATTAAGTGGAAAGCTTGTGCAAACCTCGGTGATTGGAGTGGGTTTAAATGTAAATCAGGTAAATTTTCCCCCTGACATTCGCGCAACTTCCTTGTCATGCGAAATGGGTCAAGTGTTTGAATTGGATGTGATTTTTAACCAGTTTTTTGGTTACCTCGATTTTTATCTTGATAAATTAATGGATGGTCATTTTGAATTTTTATTGGCGAGGTATTATGAAGTGTTGTATCAAGTAAATGAATGGTGCACGTATCAAGATAAAAATGGGTCATTTCAAGGAATGATTAAAGGCATTGACGAAGATGGACGATTGGTGGTAAAATTAAGTGAAGAGATTCGAAAGTACGCAATTAAAGAAATCGAGTTTTGCGGGTCTTAACCTAATTATGTACCTCTTTTAAGCGATTTGCCATGTAATTGAAGAGGTTGGTGAGCGGTTTCATGACCATCATTTTTAAAAAGGCGTTGATTTCACCATCAAATTTAAAATAGCCTTCACATTTTCCATCTTCAAGCGAGTTAATAAACACTTCGAGTGTGAACGGGAACGGCGTCTTGTCACCTGATTTAATGTTAATTTTACCGTTTGGTTCTACACTCGCTTTAACCAACGCAATGGTGGCCGCATTTTGAATTTTGAAGGAACAAAAATCATTATTGGCAGTCCA
>JADZFJ010000190.1 GCA_020849935.1 Crocinitomix sp.
ACTATTACGGTTTACCCGAATCCTGCCAATGAGTTCGTAACCATTAATTGGTCAAACGCTGAAACACCAAATCGCGTTGAATTATGGGATGCTACTGGAAAATTAATTTTGGTTGAGAATCAATTTTCAGGGAATTTTGTTCAATTCAATTTGTCAGGTCTTGCGCCAGGCGTTTTTGTTTTGAAAGTTGAAAGTTCGAATGGTAGTCAAATATCAAAATTGATCGTTCAATAAAGAGCCGCAATTTCTATTTCTTCTAAATTTCTTTGGCCTAGTTTGTCCTTGATCGTGAATTTTGGCATACTTTTGGTCTTATAGATTTAAAATCGAGTTATGAAACAGATCATGATAATTGGTGTTTTGCTTTTATCCTTGGCATGTGCCAACAGAAAAGAACGGATTCAAGAAAGAGAAGCGCATAATAACGAATCTTCGGAGGTCGTGGATATAGTTACTGAACCTGTGAGACTTATTGGAACAGTGGTGGCAGCTACTGAAACGTGCCCCGTGTTAATTGATGCACAAGTAGACGACAAAATAGTTAAAATGTATCCTGTCAACCTCGATGATAAGTTTAAAAAAGCGGGCATGAAATTAAAATTTAGTTACACCAACAGTAGAGCACCACAACCAGAAAATTGCGATGTTGATGCGGTTGTTATATTAAGTGATGTGGCGGTGATGCGTTAATATTTCCGATCTACTTTTCTTTTTCTTTCTCCCTTTTCCAATCTTTTGTATTAATATCCAAACAGTTAACTTGGTTTTAACTTAGTTAATGTTACCTCATTTTGTTAAATCATGTTAATTTTTCCCAAAACCGATGGCCATTTAATTTAATTTTTTAACTTTGTATTTCAAAGTACTTTTTATATGACAGATAAAAATCCATTAGAAGACTTACGCGAGATTCGCAGATTGATGGAAAATTCCTCCAAATTTTTATCCTTGAGTGGGTTATCTGGGATTTTTGCTGGACTGGCCGCTTTGGGTGGTGCTTGGCTCGCTCAAAAACAAATCGTTCATTACGAAAATTTAGGCTATTTCTACTATATCCAAGACAGAATGGATGATTGGTCGTACGAATTGTCTATCCGACTACTTGGAATTGCCTTATTGGTATTAGTAGTTGCGGTAAGTTTTGGCGTTTTATTTACTTGGTTAAAAGCGAAACAACAAGGCAAAAAATTATGGACCAACCTCTCCATTCGTTTGGTGATTAGTTTATCTGTTCCACTGTTTTTTGGAGGCCTATTTTTGGCAGGATTATTTTATCACGGTGCTTATATGCTGATTCCAGGAGCAACCTTATTGATGTATGGAATGGCCCTCTTAAATGCTTCAAAATATGTGCATCAGGACATTAAAATATTGGCGTTGGCAGAAATGGCATTGGGAATCTATTCCATTTTTGACCTTACATTTGGCATGTATGGGTTAATTATTGGTTTTGGTATTTTTCATATCTTGTACGGCACATTTATGTATTTTAAATACGATCGAAAATAATTATTTTGAGCCAGATCAATCACTTAAATAAAGCCTTTGAAAGTCGCGTGCGGCTTGGAATCATGTCCATTTTAATGGTCAATGATTGGATGGACTATAAAGATATTAAAGAAGAATTGGATTTAACGGATGGAAACCTCGCCAGTCACATCAATGGCTTGGAAAAATTAGAATATATCTGCGTACGGAAACGATTTGTAGGAAAAAAAACCAATACCAGTTATCAAATCACCCCTTTGGGAAAACAAGAATTTAAGCAACATATCAATGCCTTAGAAAAATTAATCAACAAAATATAAAACAATGGAATATAAAGATTTAATAAATTATCGATGGAGAAATTGGACCTTTCAAATCCAACAATTGATCCTCAAAATTCGATGCCTTTTTTTTAGTTTTTTTACTTTGATTTTCAAAGTGCTTTTAATTTTTAAATATTTTAGATATGCGTAACAAAACCTTAATTTACAGCGGAATAATATTTATCATCACAAGTTTGTTTTACCATGAAACCTACGGTCTGAATGTATTTCTATTTAGTTTAATCTTAGTTGGTTCGAGTTTAGTGGACCCGAGCAATTCATCGCTCAAAACAAAGTTAGTTTCCTTACAATGGTGGATGGCGAATCTCATTTTAATGTTGAATGGTTTTGCCGTTTTTTACACCCATTCGCTGCTGTCATTAATCTTATTAATACCTAGTGTTTTCTATTATATTGTAGTAAATCACTCGTTGTATTTTTCGATTATTTCAAGCACAGTAAATGGTGTTATTTCAGTTGGATTGGGGATTTTGGATGCGATAAAAGGCGCTTTCACCATCTTCGCTAAATCAGAGACATATTCGACTCGAAAAATCTTTGTACGGATCTTGATGATTACCATTCCACTAGTTATTGGAATCATCTTTTTAAAACTCTATCAACAAGCCGATCCAACTTTTTACGAATGGACAAAATTCATTAACCTTGATTGGATTTCATTCCAGTTTATCTTTTTTTATCTCTTTTTGTTGGTGGTGCTGCGAGGGCTATTTTTTGTCAAGCCAAATAAAGATTTGATAGAAATTGACCGCCATCATTCCCTTCCAATTAATGCCACCTATTCGGATAAAATTCAACATTTTTTTGGAATAGAAAACGAAAAAAGAATCGCATACAGTATTCTCATCCTTCTCAATCTGATGCTGCTTTTATATAATTTGATTGACGTTCATTTTGTTTTGACCGTACTTCCGAATCCTTCCTCGAATGGTGCAACCTATTCGCAATTGGTGCATGGTGGAATAAATGCCTTGATTTTTTCAATTGTTTTGGTGATCTTGATTCTTGTTTTTCTTTTCCGTGGACAGCTTAATTTCGAATCAAAACCTACCTTAAAATACTTGGCAATTTCGTGGTTATTTCTCAATTCCGTGATGGTGATTACGAGCTTCATCAAAAATTACGAATATGTGGCGCATTGGGGATTAACGTATAAAAGATTGGGAGTTTTTATTTAT
>JADZFJ010000191.1 GCA_020849935.1 Crocinitomix sp.
AATCAACCAATTGAACACCTTTACTGTTCTCTGTATCTTCTGCTAACAGGTCCATTAATTGTTCAGTTGCCCCAATGGATTTTTGAATTTTTGCATAAAGATCAGGAATTGCACTAAACGAAGTTCCTAAGAAAATCGTGAACAAAATAAACGCCGTGAACTCGGAAGTTGTTAAAAGACCTGCTACCTCCATTCCTTTCGCTTTCCAAATCACAAAAGCGATGCCGCCAAACAATCCAAAAATGATAAAAGAGACAAAAAAACCTCTCATTAAACCACTTTTAATATTCAATTTTCGAATATTTTCGGTGTGTTTTCCAAATCGTTTGGTTTCAAAAATTTCGTTCGTAAAAGCCTTGACATTTACAATTCCAGTCAAAACCTCTTCTAAAATAGAATTCGAATTTGCTGCTTCGGCTTGGGCATTTTTTGATAATTTGCGAATATATCTCCCAAATACAATGGCCACAATGGCAAGCACCGGCACCACCGCAAGCATCCACAACGCCAATTCCCATGAGGTCATTAAAATAAATCCGAGTGCAAAAGCAATGGTAATAAATTGACGGAAAAATTCGGCAATCGTTGTATTTAAGGTTTCTTGGAGTAAATTAATATCTGTAGCGATGCGCGAAGTAAGTTCACCCACCTTATTTTTATTATAGAAGTCGATTGGAAAATGAACCAATTTATCAAAGGCTTTAATCCTCAAATCACGTAAGGCATTTTCGGTGACAAAATTAAAAATGTGAATCCGAAAAAAAGAGAAAATCGCTTGAAGAGCAAAAGTGGCAAACATCACCAATAAAATTGAGTTGATGTCATTAAAATCGATAAGGTTTGATTCAATAATGGGTTTGTCTTCAGAATTTGCTCCCAACAATTGTCCCATTAAAGCAGGAAAAAACATCGCCGTAACACTGGAAAGAATCAAAAACAACCACCCAATCAAATAGATACCACGGTAAGGCTTTAGAAAAAATAAAAAATTCCTTGCTTTTTTATACGCGTCTTTGGATAATTTAATTTCTTCATTTTTCTTTTTTCGACCTAACATTCTATAAAATTTTATACAAAAGTAACCTGATAACCAGTTAAATTTGTCATAATTGAAACATATTTTTAGATTTTTTTTCAAGAAAGCTTTGTAGACTATTTAATTGTTGTATCTTTGCCAACCCAATTGGGGCAGAATTGAATTATTAAGAAGATATAATATTTGCAGAGATGAGCAAAAGAACATTTCAACCATCAGTAAGAAAAAGAAGAAACAAGCACGGTTTTAGAAGCAGAATGGCTACTAAAAGTGGAAGAGCTGTTCTCAATGCAAGAAGAAGAAAAGGAAGAAAAAAACTTTCAGTTTCTTCTGAGCGATTAGCGAAACGTTAATCTGCAATTGATAGCATATTTAGAGCTTCTCGGTTACAAATCGAGGGGCTTTTTTTGTTTCATTTAGGGAATCATTAGGAGTATTGATTAGGATATTAGTTTAGGTATGAAAAGTGATTATCAAGCTGGGCGGATTGTAGGAATTTTAGGAGGTGGTCAATTAGGCCGTATGTTCATTCAAGAAGCACTTAATTTTGATGTTTGTGTTCATATTCTCGATCCTGATCCTGAAGCACCGGCTTCGAAAATAGCCCACGAATTTACACTAGGAAGTTTGTTAGATTTCGATACGGTGTATAATTTCGGGAAAAATAAATCCGTCTTAACGATTGAAATTGAGCATGTAAATGTGGATGCGCTCGAACAGTTGGAGAAAGAAGGCGTAAAAATCTATCCTCAACCAAACGTCATTCGTTTAATTCAGGACAAAGGACTTCAAAAAGAGTTTTATCGCCAGCATCAAATTCCCTCAGCACCATTTCACCTAATTTCGGATAAATCGGAACTTAACGATCACCAAGACTTTTTGCCTTTTATGCAAAAATCTCGCACTGGGGGTTATGATGGAAAAGGGGTTCAAGCCATGAAAACTGTTGGTGATTTTAATCAAAGTTTTGAAGGTGGCAGTGTCTTGGAAAAATTTGTTGACTTTGAAAAAGAACTTTCTGTCATTGTTGCACGAAATGAAAATGGGCAAACTTGTTCCTATCCTATTGTCGAATTAGAATTTAATCCCGAAGCTAATTTGGTTGAGTTTTTATTTGCACCAGCGGCAGTAGCCGAAAGTATCGAAAAGGAAGCCCGTTTAATTGCAGAAGAAATCATTGATAAATTAGGAATGGTTGGGATTTTGGCCGTTGAACTCTTTTTAACCAAGGATGGAAAATTATTGGTAAACGAAGTTGCTCCACGTCCTCATAACAGTGGTCACCAAACTATCGAAGCGAATTTCACCTCACAATACGAGCAACATTTGCGATCGATTCTCAATCTCCCGTTAGGATCGACAGCTGCAATCACTCCATCGGTAATGATTAATTTGTTGGGGGAGAAAAACTTTTTCGGCCCAGTTATTTATCAGGGAATCGAAGAAATCGTATCTTGGGAAGGAGTTTACCCACATTTGTATGGAAAAAAGGAAACAAAACCTTTCCGTAAAATGGGGCACGTGACGGTTTTAAACACTTCGTTGGAAGAAGCCAAAAAGATCGCATTAAAAGTTAAAGAAACGCTCAAAGTAATTGGAAACGAATAAACGACTTGACCACATTGAATCAATTCGAGCAATTGCAGCGATTGCAGTTGCCATTTTTCATTTTACCAATTTTTACTCTGGAAAATCCTTCATCCTTTCCAACCAAAAAGTTCGTTCGTTTTTTGAATACGGTGCCCAAGGGGTAGAAATTTTTTATGTGGTATCTGGATTTATTATCACCTATTCCTTGTATCATTCGCGTTATCAAATCACTCACTATTTCAAGTATTTAGCAAAAAGATTTGTACGACTTCTTCCCCCTTATTATGTTACTATTGGGTTGATTTTATTGGTTTCATTTGTTTTAAATCGATTTCTTTGGGGGATTCCGTTTGATTTACAGCTTAAAAATATTTTGGCAAATGCGACATTTGCGGTAGATTTTATTGCGTCGAGTGCGGATTTAAGTGCTTATTTCTCAGACAATGGATGGATCAATCCAATTTTCGAAACACTAAAGGTTGAAGTTCAATTTTATTTGTTGATTGGATTACTCTTTCCGCTGATCAACAGAAACTATATGGTTTTGATTCTGTTTACCATCATCTTTTTGATTTTAGGAGTTTACACCCAATCAAGCAATACATTTCTTGTGAATTCGCCGTACTTTATGGTAGGAATTTCTTGTTTCTATCTCCACGAAAAAGGTTGGAAATGGCCGTATATTTTGCCCTTAATTTTATGTTTTTTAAGTTTAGGCTTGTTTTACGTTTTACAAGACCTCGTGGTAACAATGATTGCACTACTTTTGATTTTTTGGTTGCCAAATCCTCCGAAATTTTTAAAATTGACAGGGAAAATCTCTTATTCTTACTATCTCATACACGGATTATGTGGGGGTCAATTTCTATACTTTACCAGCGATTGGCAAATTTGGCAGCAAGCACCTTATCTAATGATTTTATTTGCCTTACTATTTAGTTGGATGGGCGCTTATTTAATTTACATTTGTATTGAAAAACCGAGTC
>JADZFJ010000192.1 GCA_020849935.1 Crocinitomix sp.
TCGCAATATGTAGGCAGCGATGGTATTCAACGAAACACCGATTTTAATGGAAATTACATCATGAATTTATTGGCTGGAAAAGAATTTAAAGTTGGAAAACAAGACAAAAATATCTTTGCCTTGGGATTAAAAGTGACCTACGCTGGCGGGATGCGCTATGGCAATGTCAATTTAATGATGACAGATTCGTTGAAAGAAATTGTGTATTTGGATGCAGGCTATAACGAAAATAGATTCAAAGATTATTTTAGAGTGGACATGAAAGTGAATTACACTATTAATGCGAAAAAAATAACCCACGAATTTGGTTTGGATTTAATTAACATGTTCAACATTAAAAACATCCTCGCATTAACCTATACGCCAACGACAAGTACACTGACATCTGAACGCTACCAACTTGGATTTTTGCCTGTATTTTATTACAAAATTGATTTAAAAATCGCTGGTTCGTCGAGTCGATAAAACGAACTAAACAATTTATAATTACGCTTTATGCTGAAAAAAATAGGGATCATTTTTATTGGATTGATCCACTTTACAACGTTTTCTCAAGAGAAAAAAAAGATTGACCACACGGTTTACGATTCATGGAATTCCATTGCAGATGTTAAACAGTCGGTGAGTGGGAAACTGATTTCATATCAAATAAATCCGTTAAAAGGAGATGGAACTTTATTCGTTGAGTTAATTGATGGGAGTAAAAAAAGATCCTTTGCTCGTGGATCAAATTTAACAATTTCCAAATCCGAAGAATTTGTAATCTTTCAAATCAAACCTCAAGCAGACACCGTTCGTGCATTAAAATTAGCGAAAGCAAAGGAGGACAAATTTCCAAAAGATTCCTTGGCCATTTATTTTCCCAAAACGGATTCTTTGCGAATTATTCCTGAAATAAAATCGTACCAATTATCTGAAAGTGTATTGTTTGCATATCTGTCAGGAAATGACGAACGAAAAGATTGTCCTGCCAAGAAAAAATGTAAAATCCACAAAAAAAAGGGCTGTGAAAAAGAAAAAACTTCGGGAACTTCCTTGCATTTGGTGAACCCAATAACGGGTGAAGATTTAAGTTTTGACTGCGTCACCGATTACCAATTAAGTAAATCTGGAGATAAATTAATTTACATTACGAGTAAAGAAGGTGATGAAGATACGTTGAGTATTCATGTTTATTACACCGCCACTCAGAAAACAGTTCATTTGTTGAAATCACAATTAGACATTGACAGAATTACCTTTGATGAGGCGGATGAGCAACTGGTATTTATGCATACCACCGACACCAATAAGCGAAAAACCTACATGCTCTCCTATTGGAATTCGACTATGGATTCGGCGCAGGTTTTGATTGATTCAACCACAGCAGGGATGCGGGAAAATTATACGATTTCAAATTTATCTTCCGTTTCATTTTCAGAAAACGGTGAACGATTATTTTTTGGTACTAATTTAATTGTAAAACAAGATCCTAAAGACACCTTACTCGAGGATGAAAAAGTACTATTAGATGTTTGGGGCGGAACAGATTTAAGGATTCAACCTCAACAATTAAAAGAGAAAAAAGCCGACGAAAAGAAAACGTATCGAACGATTTATACGTTTGATAACAAAAAACTAGTGCATTTAGAAGATGAATTGGTGACTCGTGTTACGAGTGTAGATCAAGGAAATGGCGCTTTTGGATTAGGTTATGCTTCAAGTCCATATTCCATTTCAACCACCTGGGATTATCCGTTTAAGTAGGATATTTATTTGGTGAATTTTGAAACGGGAGAGAAGTTCGTGATCAATAAAGCACATGGTTTTGACAACGAATTATCACCCTCTGGAAAGTTTTATTTGTATTACGATGGTGCAGATTCAAATTGGGTTGCCCTTTCGCTTGAAGCCAATTTAAAAACGAATTTAACCGAGCAGTTTAAGGACGTTTTTGCCATGGATCTTAACGGTATGCCCTATATTCCTGAATCAGAAGGTGGGGTAGCATGGACACTATTAGATGGGAAAGAATTTTATTTGGTGAATTCTCAACACAATGTCTATGCCCTTTGTCCGTCCGACCCAAGTCTTTCTTTTTCACTCACTAACACCAATAAAACGAAAGATTTAGTTACTTACCGTTTAAAAAACTTTGATACAGATAGTACTTATATCACGCTTGAAAATAGTTTGTTGAGTGGTGTAAATTTCCGCACCAAAGCAGAGGCTTATTATGCCTTAGATTTTCAAGATAAATCTCCAGTTTTAACCAAACTAATCGAAAGCGATCATCAATTTATTTATTTGACTAAGGCCGACGAATCTGACGAAATTCTATTTAGAAGAATGAGTTTTATTGATTATCCCGAGCTAGAAACTTGCCGCTTAGATTTCAAAAACTGTCGTAAATTGACTGAAACTAACCCTCAACAAAAAGAATATAATTGGGGAACTGTGGAAATGGTAGAATGGAAAAGTTTTGACGGAAGATCTTTGCGAGGATTATTATACAAACCAGAAGATTTTGATGCGACAAAATCCTACCCAATGATTACCTATTTTTATGAAAAATACACACAAGACATTCATGTACATTATGCCCCAAAACCAACGGCATCCATCGTTTTTCCAACTGAATATGTAAGTAATGGGTACCTCATTTTTATTCCAGACATTGAATACAACGCAGGGCATCCAGCCAAATCAGCTTATGATTGTATTGTAAGTGGCACGGATTATTTAACACGCACTAATTCATGGATTGACAGCACAAGAATGGGCTTACAAGGACAAAGTTGGGGAGGTTATCAAACTGCACAATTAATTACCATGACAGGAAAATATCGCGCAGCAATGGCGGGAGCTCCTGTTAGTAATATGTTCTCGGCCTATGGAGGAGTGCGTTGGGGAAGTGGTTTGAGTAGAATGTTTCAATACGAACGTGCACAAAGCAGAATTGGTTATACGATTTGGGAAAAACCAGAATTATATGTCGAAAACTCTCCATTATTTGCCTTAAATAAGGTAACTACTCCTTTGTTAATCATGCACAACGATGGAGACGGCGCGGTGCCGTGGTATCAAGGAATTGAACTTTACATGGGTTTACGACGCCTTGGGCAACCCGTTTGGTTATTAAATTACAACGGCGACGAACACAATTTAATGAAAATGCCAAACCGAGTAGATTTGAGTATTCGCATGCGTCAGTTTTTTGATTATTATTTGTTAGGTGCCCCAATTCAAGTTTGGATGGAAGAAGGCGTTCCAGCTATTTCAAAAGGAAAAGAATTTGGTTTAGAATTAAAATAATTCAAGGAGCAAAATTTGCAAAAACAACCTCCTTATGAATCAAATTTTCTTGAACCTACTTGGTGTATTTTAAACCAACATTGGGAATAATATAAAGTATTTTTGTACTTTAGTCCTCACGTATGAAACTAAAAAGAATTTATATTATTTTTTTCTTTCTTTTTTCGTCAGTTTCTTTTAGCCAAGATGCTGTAATTCCGAATATTATTAGTCCTAATAATGACGGTGTTAACGATGTGTTTTTTGTTCGATCGACAGGCTACGAAAACCTAACCTGTACCATTTATAACCGTTATGGCGCCACTATTTATCGGTATTTTGGACTAAACGGAACTTGGGATGGACACACACACGCAGGTATAAAAGTGGCACCAGGTACTTATTTTGTACTGCTCGAATTAGTACTTTCTGATGGTACAGTAACTACCCAGCAAGGGACCCTTCAGGTGCATTATTAGTTTATTTCCAAATCGTTTAATTTATAAAGTGTTTGATTCCATAAATTAATGGAGCTAAAATTAATGGCGCCTTTTAAAATTATCGTACACTTGATTCGGGGGAATTAGCCGGGGGAGCGTTAGGGAACAGAGGCATTGTTTGAGCTCTTATTGTCCGATTTTCGGCAATAAAGCGAGGCCGGCGAGCCCGCTCGAACGCCCAAAAATTGACAGGTGAACTATAGGAAATACTACTGAACTTCGAGCTCTATGTCTTTATCCGTTTTTTTAGTTGGTTGATCGTACTTTTCGGATAACTGGTTTAATAATATGGTAATTACAATGAAACCTACACCCACCAAGATGATACGAATAACCAAGCCCCAAGGAAATTTACGGTGATGTCCTTTAAATTGCGTTAAATTAATCTTTTCAATATCTTCAGTTTCCATAAAAAGGGGAAAATTGTCTTTACTTTGTATCAAAAATACAGTTTTTGGTTGGTTTTACGAATGGAAATTTTGCATTGGGCGAAACAATATTACGAGAATGTCAACCGTTTATTAATTAATTATTAATTTCACGATTCAACTAAACACATTAAAAATGAAACATTACGCAATTTTTTCGATTTTCTGTTTGTCAGGATTTTTATTTTCATGTAATAAAGCCGCTGGTGAGGGGGGAAATTCGAGCATTTCTGGTAAAATTTACATGATTGATAAAAATACAGCTGGGGACACGGTTTCGGAGTACTACGCAATGGATCAGGATGTTTATATTATTTATGGTGATGGGAATAAGACGTATAATGACAAATTTTCAACGAGTTTAGATGGGAGTTATAAATTCCAATTTTTAACTCCTGGAAAATATACGATTTTTGCTTATTCGAAATGTGATACCTGCCTTGGTGGTCAAGAAGCGATTACAAAAACAGTGGAAATTACTGGGAAAAAACAAGATTTATCGGTTGAAGATTTAATTATTTTTGAATGAGAAAGTTTTTAACTGCCATAGGAATTTTTGTGGTTGGTACCAGTTTTGGGCAAACCACAGATGCCGAATTATGGGTTGGCGCTGGCCTGTCTGCTGATATTAACAAGAAGTTTAACCTAAGTTACGAAACGCAAGGGCGATTTTACAAAAATGCGTCGACGCTTAAAACGTATTACAACGAATTATCTGGGAGCTATAAATTATCAAAATCTTTTGATGTTGGGCTGGCTTACCGGTTTAGTAGAAGAAATCAAGAAACGTATTTTAGCTCGAATAACCGACTGTGTTTAAATGTGGGATTTGCTAAAAAATTAGGGGATTCTGGGTTAAAACTTAAATTACGTGGCCGCTATCAGTTTGGATTTGACAGAATAAGTACTGAAACTTATTCAGAAGATTATAGGAACTTGTTGCGATTAAAATTGGATTTAAAATATGAACTAAAAGATTTTAAACGGGTGATTCCAGTGGTGGGTGCTGAGATTTTTAGACAGTTGAGTGCCCCTGTAAGTTATGCCCCTTTTAATGCTTACCGCCTTTATGTTGGTTTTAATTTTGACTTGCCTGCTAGACATTCCGTAAGTGTGCGTTATTTGTTTGAACGTGAAAATAATGCGATTCAAAATAACACGCATAATTACGTGATTATGTACAATTATGAATTGCCCGCGTTTAAGAAAAAGAAGTAATTAGTAGATTAATTCGAGGTCGATTTGTTTCTTGATTAAACTGACACGCGAAATTTCAACCGTCACTTTATCGCCAACGGTGTATGATTTTCCTGTTCTTTGGCCAATGATGGCGTATTCTTTTTCATCAAAATAGTAGCGGTCGTCGTCCATACTTTTTAACATCACCATTCCTTCGCAGAAGTTTTCATACATTTCTACATAAATCCCCCATTCGGTGATTCCTGTAACAAACCCGTCAAATCGTTCGCCAATTTTATCTTTCAAATATTGTGCTTGGAAATATTTTTTTGATGCACGCTCTGCCTCTACTGCTTTTCGTTCTGTAATTGAAATATGCAGGGCAGTGTCTTGAAGGTGTGGGTATTTCGGATGTTTTTTATTCAACACGTCGAATAAAATTCGGTGCACCATTAAATCGGCATACCGGCGAATGGGCGAGGTAAAATGCGCGTAATATTGAAAACCTAATCCATAATGCCCAATGTTTTCAGTGTCGTAAACCGCCTTTGCCATGGATTTGATGGCCATGTGTTGGATCATGTTAAAATTCCCATCTTCTTTCATTTCTTCAAAAAGTTGGTTCATTTTTATGGCGATGTCTTTGTCGTTTTTAAAGGTAAAATCTTTGCCGAATTTTGATACAAATACCCTAAATTGCTCTACTTTTTCACGGTCAGGTTTATCATGAATTCGATAAATAAGAGGGATTAATATTTTACGTTTGGTATCGCCAATGAATTTACCCACGCTGCGATTTGCCAAAAGCATGTATTCTTCAATCAATTTATTTGAGTCCTTAATTAATTTTTTGTGGACACTTATTGGAAATCCAGCTTCGTTTAACTCAAATCGAATTTCGGAGCTAACAATTTCAAGTCCTCCCAAATCTAATCGTTGTTTCCGCAAGATTTTTGCGATGCCGTCTACTTCCAATAATTCGGTGGCTAAATCGCCTTTTTGCGTTTCGATTACTTCTTGTGCTTCTTCGTAAGTAAATCGGCGGTTTGAGCAGATAACTGTTTTTCCAAACCATTCATTCACCACCTCTCCCTTCATCGTCAATTCAAAAACAGCCGAAAAGGTAAATTTATCTTCATTTGGTCTGAGCGAACAAACGCCGTTGGATAAATGCTCGGGTAACATAGGAACTACGCGATCGACCAAATACACCGAATTGCCACGTTCTTTTGCTTCCTGATCCAACAACGAACCCACTTTTACATAATGCGCTACGTCGGCAATGTGTACGCCTAACCTTATATTCCCATTTCCCAATTTTTCGTACGACAAGGCATCGTCAAAATCTTTTGCGTCAATTGGGTCGATGGTGAAAGTGAGAATATCTCTAAAATCAGTGCGCGTTTTGATTTCCTCCTCTTCTAGGATGACAGAAATTTGATTGGATTCTTCGACCACCGCATCAGGAAAGGTAAAATTGATTCCGTTTCCTGCCAAGATTGCGCGCATTTGCACATCGTTCGAATCCATCGAACCGAGCACTTCAACCACTTCACCAAATGGATTTTTTGCATTTCGTGGCCAATCGGTAATTTTTACAATGACCTTTTCGCCAGATTTTCCTTTTTTTAATTTTTCATGCGGAATAAAGATGTCAGTATTCATTTTTGGATCGTCTGAAACCAAAAACGCATGTTTTTTTTGAATGTCTAAAGTACCCACAAAACGACGTGAAGCGCGATCGACTACTTCAATAATTCTGCCTTCCACTTTTTTTCTTCCTCTCCCATGCAACACTTCTGCGCGAACTTTATCTCCATGAATAAGACGGTCCATGCTGTGCAAAGGAATTACCAAATCTGTCTCTAATTCATCTGAAATTACATACCCTACTCCACGTTTTGCGATGTCGATTTTTCCGGTAATAAATTTCTGATTTGCACCAATTAATTTAAACTTACCTCGTTCTGTTTCTTTTAAGATTCCTTGAGATGCTAGATCGAGTAGGATTTCAAATACTAATTTGCGTAATGCTTTGTCAGTAATCTCCAAAAATCCAGCAATTTGTTTATAATCGTAACTTGCTGAAGAATTATCAGTATAAATCGCTAAAATCTCGTTGTGAAGTTTTTTACTGAATTTTTCTTTCTTGTTTTTGTTTTTTTTGCGCATGAAGCCCTTTAAAATTCGATTAAAATTATGAATAATTTAGCTGTAAAGTTCGTTTCTTTGTAAATTTTAGATTATTTTTATACTCTTGAAGGGTATTTAATTTTAAATATTTTTGCTTGAATAAAATAAATTAAGACATATTGAACAA
>JADZFJ010000193.1 GCA_020849935.1 Crocinitomix sp.
ACATACCATTGGAGATAAAGTGTATTCTTGCAATGGATTGATTTACAAAAATCTTCGCACCCAAACCACACAAGCTTTGTCCGAAGAAGAAGCCTTGGCGAAAGCCTTAGAAAAAATCAACGCCGAATCTTACAAATGGCAAATGCCAGGCGAAGAAGCTCATTTAAAATGGGAATCAGGTGATCAATCCGCAACATATTTTCCTAAAGGCGAATTGGTGTTTGTAGCAGCAAGTAAAAATTTTGAGGTTGGATCATATCGTTTAGTGTATAAATTTAACATTTATGCGCACAGGCCTATGTATCGCGCCGATGTCTTTGTGGATGCCAACACAGGAGAAATTATTCGAGAAAATTTATTGATTCATCACGCAGATACACCTGGCTTTGCGAATACAGCTTATAGTGGTTCTCAAACCATAATTGCCGATAGCTTTGAAGGAACTTATCGCCTTAGGGATGGCAGCAGAGGCGATGGAATTCGCACATTTGATTTAAACGCAACAGAAGATTTTGGCTCGGCCGTTGATTTTTTTGATGTAGATAATTCATGGAATAATATCAACCCAGAATGGGATGAATACGCAACAGATGCACACTGGGGCGCTGAAATGACTTATGATTATTATTTTGAAAATTATGGTCGAAACAGTATCGATAATGATGGTTTTCAATTAAATAGCTATGTCCATTTTGGAGATTTGATTATAAATGCATTTTGGGATGGTGAGCGAATGTTGTATGGCGATGGAGATGGATTGTCAACACCTCCGTTAACAACAATGGATATCGTTGGACATGAAATTACCCATGGTTTAACAACTTTTACAGCCAATTTGATTTATTCAGAAGAATCAGGAGCTCTGAATGAATCGTTCAGTGATATTTTTGGGACCGCGATAGAAGAATACGCAAAACCAGGTGAATGGAATTGGTTAATCGGTGATGAAATGGGCTGGACCATTAGGTCGATGGCAGATCCAACGCTATATTTTTGTCCTGATACTTATTTAGGTGATTTGTGGGAAGAAGGAGGAGACGTCCATTATAATAGTGGGGTACAAAATCATTGGTTTTATCTATTAACAGAAGGCGGAATAGGTACTAATGATGTTGGAAATGACTATGTGGTAACTGGAATAGGAATCGATGATGCAAGTGCGATTGCATTTCGAAATTTAACTGTATACCTCACACCTTCCTCAAATTATGAAGATGCCCGTTTTTATTCAATTCAAGCAGCTATTGATTTGTTCGGTGATTGTAGTGAAGAAATGGGTCAGACCATGAACGCATGGTACGCTGTAAACGTGGGACTTCCATATGCTGGTGATGTGACAGCGGATTTTATCACATCTGCAACAGAAGGCTGTGTATTGCCATTTACCGTAAATTTTACTAGCGAAAGTTTCAATGCCGATGAATTTTTATGGGATTTTGGTGATGGAACAACAAGTACCGAAGAAAATCCATCACATGATTATACAACCGAAGGATTATTTACAGTTACGTTAGTAGTTAATGGAGAAATCTGTGGTGGTGGAAGTGCCGAAGATGAGCTAATAGTCGAAGATCTAATAAATGTTCATTTAGTTGGACCATGTCCGTATGTCATGCCTCCATACGATTATGGAGATTTAATCACAGATTGTGAGGGAGTTATTTACGATAGTGGAGGAGAGACAGGAAATTATGGAACTAATGAGCATAGTTTTCAAACAATTAGTCCTCCTGATGCCCTCACCATTCAACTCGATTTTGTTGAATTTGATGTGGAAGGAGAGGATTGGATGGATGATTGGTGCCACTTGGACTATGTGATTATCTATGATGGTCCAGATGAACTGGCTCCAGTAATAGGTGTTTATTGCAATATTGTGGAGGTGCCAGATATTATTACTTCAACTGGACCTTCAGTTATGTTAGAATTTTATTCTGATGATAACAATGCTGGAAATGGTGGTTTCAAAGTGCATTGGACGTGTACCCAAGAAATTGATGAGACAGGCATAACGGATCAACCTATACAAAATGGCATTTCAATTTATCCAAATCCTACCGACAATTTTGTAACCATCGAAAGTCAATTGAGCCAAAATGGAACGATTGAAGTGAGCGATGTGCTAGGAAGAAAATTGTTTTCTATTCCGTTGACCAATAAATTAACTCAAATTGATTTGGCGAGATACGAAGCTAAAGGTTTATATTTTATTCACGTAATCGATGAAAAGGGGGAAACCTTGGCCATTGAAAAAGTGATTTTGAATTAGGGGAACATTGTCTTTTAATTCAAGTCGAAATATTTATTCTTTTAGCAAGGTCAATAGGAATGGAAATTAGAGAAAATAGCAAATATTTCCTTGGATAAGATTTTTTTGTCTAATTTAGATTCGCTTTAAGAAAAGCACTGTGGGAATAATCAAAAAAGACGCCTTAAAAATTACCATAATTTCGTATCTCGGTTTAATTATCGGATACGTTAATAAAGGAGTTCTATTTCTTATTTTTTTAACAACGGAGCAAATTGGATTGTTGAGTTTA
>JADZFJ010000194.1 GCA_020849935.1 Crocinitomix sp.
ATTGGATGTGAAACGTGTCATTACACGGGTTATAAAGGACGAAAAGCGATTTATGAAGTCATCACAATCGACCATGAATTGGCCGACCGAATTAAAGACGAGCAATTAAAAGTCGATTCCTTGCTCAAAGAAAGAGGAATCGAAAAAATAAGTGAAAAAGCTTACCGACTCTTGGTCGATGGAGTGACTTCTTTAGAAGAAGTTTATGCCTTACTAACGAATATTTAAACACCAGCAAATGAAATTTAAAACACTCATCATCCTCCTAATCTTTGCCATCACAGGCAACTCGCAACATACGTTGTCTGAAATGGAGCGGAATATTTGGGATTTAGCCAAGGTACAGCCCGGCTTTAATGAAAAAGTTCAAGTGAGTGTTTCAGGCATCACCCTCTCGGATTATATTACTGCACTGGCTTTCGAGCATAATTTGAACATCAGTGTTGATAAAAATTTAAATGAAATTGTGATCAATAATTTTTACGATGCTGTGGTGAAAGACGTCTTGATTTTTTTAATCAAAGAATATGATTTGGTGGTAGACATTTCTGGATCGATTATCGCCTTTCACAAACGTCCAACACCAAAAGTCCAAACTAGCCCTTACATCCCAAAGGTGATTGATGTGACTTACAAACCCGCCAATCAATTTCTTTCCTTGAATTTAAAAGGCGATTCGTTAAACCAAGTGGCAGAAGCCATCACACGCGCCTCTTCAAATAACGTCGTGCTTTCTCCAAAAGTAAAGGATAAAATTGTTTCGGTGTATATCGAAAACAGGCCTTTCGAACAGGTGTTGGACATGATGGCTAAAGCAAATGGGCTGGTGCTGACTACTGACCAAAATGGGTTTTATTATTTGGACGCAGAGGAAATTAAAATGACTAATTCGGGAACAAGCGGTGGAAATTCACGCACCAAAACTACTGAAAGTGGGGGAGGAGAAATGAGTTTGACGAAAAGTTTAACCGATCCTGCTCTGTTAAATGTTGATGCGGCCAATGCTTCTATTAAATCCATCATCGAAGCTGCATCTAACCAGTTGAATGAGCATTATTTTATGTACGACGAGCCAGAAGGTAACAAAACCCTCAAAGTACAAAACGTGACCTTTGTCGAGTTGCTGTCTCACCTGCTAAACGGCACCGATTTCACCTTTAAAAAAGCCAATGATTATTATTTAATTGGCAATCGAAACACCGAAGGACTTAGGGCAACTGAACTAATTCGGTTAGAAAACAGGACCATTGAAAAAGTGGTAGAATTGATTCCTGCCGAACTGAAAGCAGATATTGAAATCAAAGAGTTTATTGAATTAAATGGCATGGTGGTTTCAGGCTCCTACCTTAAAATTGAAGAATTAAAATCCTTTATTCGCTCAGTCGATCAAGTAGTGCCAATGGTACAAATTGATATCATCATTGTTTTTTCTGAAAAAACAAGTGGAGTTACCAAAGAGATGAAGGGAGGATTGAGTACTACGCCAGTCCCAACTTCAGGTGAAGTATTTCCTGGTTTAGACATGACTTTAGGATCGGAAACCATCAACGGACTTATCAATGCCTTTAACGGATTTGGAATCATTAACATCGGAGCTGTTACGCCCAACTTTTATGCCTCCCTAAAATTTCTAGAAAGTAACAGTGTTATCGACATTACCTCTACTCCTAAAATCTCCACCTTAAATGGTCACGAAGCCACATTTTCAGTTGGCGAGACTTCATATTATCAAGAAGAACGCGTCAATGTACAATCTTCGATTGGTGGACCGGTACAAATTTCAAATAAGGTATGGAAAGAAACCTCCGCCAACTTGGACATCACAGTGAAACCATTTGTTTCGGCGGATGAATATGTCACCCTCGAAATCAGTGTGACCCAAAATAATTTTCAAGGGAAAGTCGATCCTACTGCTCCGCCTAATCAATCTACCCAATCATTTGTGTCTTTAATTCGCGTTAAAAATGGCGAAATGATTTTGATGGGAGGTTTGGAGAAAGATGCCAACGAAGATTCAGGCTCTGGTACCCCTGGGCTTTCTAGGATTCCTGTACTAAAATGGTTTTTCAGTGACCGCAAAAAAGAAAAAGAAAAATCCAAGTTGCACATTTTTATTAAACCAACCGTAACGTATTAATGAACTTTGATTTAGGCAAAATAGCGCGTGTCCATGTGGTCCATGTCGAATTGGGTGAAAATGCCAATAGGTTTCATTTTTTGACCTTAAGAAAAACCAAAGGTGAAATTGTGATCCTTAAAAAAGGAGAAGGATTTTTACACCTCGAGGATGCCCTAAAAGCGATGAAGGCTAACCATCCAATCTTATTACATTTTTCAGGAAAAGGAATTTTAAATCGGAAAACCAGCCACCACGAAAATTATCGTCACAGCATTCTGTTAAACGGAAACAGTGACAATTTCTATTTTTCAGATTATTTCGAACAAGGAGAGGTTTTTTCTTCTGTCATCCGAAAAGACGTGGTCGAGGAAGTGATTCAAAACCTCGAAGAAAAAAAACGCATCGTCATTTCTTTTTCATCAGGTCCTTTTTTTGCAAGTATCCTCAACAAGGTTTTAGACAAATCTCAACTAACCGTGGACGGACACACCCTCCAATTTCAAAAACAGAAATTGGTTGACTTTACCAAATTAGCCGATCCTCATGCCAATTTAACTGAAACCGTGGTACTTGGGGACGAACGGGTGAATATCCGATTAATGTCCTGTGCTGCAATTGGGGCCGCCCTTTTTAATCCAACCGATCAACTTGTTTTTCCTTCGTTGGATAAAATTTTTGTCCAAAATTACGAAGAGGCCAAGCAGAAAAATATTTTTATCCGATTTGGAACCGCCGTCATGCTCTTTTTTTTAGTCCTACTTTTTGGTAATTATATGTACGTCGGTTACCTTAACGCACAAGTTTCGGAAAACGCCATTTTTTTAACCGAGTTCGACGAAACCCTCACACAAATTGTCGATTTGGAAGAAGAAAAAGATCGAAAAGAAAAACTCCTTCAATCATCCGGACTTTTAAACAAGAATTTTTTGTCGTATTATTTAATGGAACTCGGCAATTCAATTCCAACCACCATCTCATTCGACCAAATAATTGTGCGTCCGTTGACCGACGAAATCAAACAACGCAAAAAAATCGCTTTTGAAGAACATTTAATTCTTATCAACGGTCGCACCACTTCAAGTCATGTGTTAAGTCGTTGGATTCAGGAATTAGAGGAAAAACCTTGGTTAGAAAAAGTCGACATTTTAAGTTATGAATACGCCAACAGCCAAGGAATTTTTGAACTAGAAATGATGGTTTTTTAATGTTTGATCGGTTTACATATCGCCAAAAAAATTATGGATTATTGGTCCTATTTGTTCTAATGCTTATTGTGAGCTACAAACGTTCATTTTCAGTAACCCTTGCTTTGCGCGATGAAATTGCCGCACAAGAACTCCGAAAAATCGACGCCACCCACGCAGAAATGGACTTGCAAACTTTGCGTTTACAAATCAATCAATTTAATAAAAATCTAGGAAAAACCGACTTAAAACCAGACAAAGTCCAACAAGAAATTCTACGCACCATCACCGTATTTTCAACTGATAACGAAGTGATCTTAGATCAATTACAAGCAACCCACACGTTTGAAACTGTCGACTTTAATATCTACTCCAATCAAGTGGCCGTAAAAGGCACCTTTAATGGAATTTTATCCTTGGCTTATTACATGGAAAATAAAT
>JADZFJ010000195.1 GCA_020849935.1 Crocinitomix sp.
CTCCGCAATCCCTTACTGGCCATACCAGCATCGTTATTTGATAAATAATTCCCAACATCTCCCAAGCCCCCTCACACCCCTGATTGCAATGGCAGCTTTCCCTGACGATCCCGATCCCCAACGAGTTGGGGACGTGATGTCTGGGAAACTACAATGAAAAGCAGGATAAGGTGCCCAAAAAATCAGCATAAAAAATATCCACCCCAAAGGAGATATCTAACCCTTCAAAAATTCCCCTACAAAAACAATTTCCCTCTTAAAATGGTCGCCATTTCTTGTTGTAATTCTTGGGCGGCGGTGCGGGCTTTGGTGTCAAAATCTTGATCGTTGCCGGCGAAGATGATGCCGCGGGAGGAGTTGACTAAAAGGCCGCAATTGTCGTTCCAACCATAGGTGGCTACGTCGGTTAGGGAGCCTCCTTGTTCGCCTATGCCGGGAACTAGGAAAAAATGATCTTTTGCCAAGGCTCTTACTTCGCCGATTGAATCGCTGCGGGTGGCACCTACTACGTACATCAATTTGCTGGAATCGCCCCATTTGGCCGATTTACGAATGACGCGTTCAAATAATTTTTCACCGGATAAGTCGGTGGTGAATTGAAAATCTAAAGCGCCTTTGTTAGAGGTTAAGGCCAATAAAATGACCCATTTGTCTTTGTATTCTAAAAAAGGAGAAACGCTGTCAACACCCATGTAAGGGGCAACGGTGACGGCGTCAAAATTTAAATATTCAAAAAATGTTTTGGCGTAATAATGGGAGGTATTTCCAATATCGCCGCGCTTGGCATCGGCAATTTTAAAAATATCTGAAGGAATATAATCTACCGTTTTTTTCAAGGCATCCCACCCCTTGCTTCCATGACATTCGTAAAAGGCAATATTGGGTTTATAGGCCACGCACAAATCTTTGGTGGCATCGATAATGCGTTTATTAAACTCAAAAATTGGATCATCAAACTCCAATAAAAATTTGGGGATTTTGTCCAAATCTACATCCAATCCAATACAAAGAAAAGATTGTTTTGCCTTAATTGTGCTAACTAATTGCTCCTTTGTCATTGCCTTAAATGCTGGTTCCTTCTTTCAATTTTTCGGCATTTTCTGCCATTTTTAATGCTTCAATCATTTCATGAATGTCGCCATTTACAAACGAAGTTAAGTTGTACATGGTTTTATTAATTCGATGATCGGTAATTCGCCCTTGCGGGTAATTATAGGTTCTGATTTTTGCCGAACGGTCGCCAGTGGACACCATTGTTTTCCGTTTTGCAGCAATGTCCCCATGACGGGCATTTAATTCGATGTCATACAATTTAGACCGCAACATTTCCATGGCACGTTCACGGTTTTTCAATTGCGAACGTTCTATTTGACAGACTACCACGATTCCACTCGGGCGGTGGGTTAATTGAACTTTGGTTTCTACCTTGTTGACATTTTGCCCTCCAGCACCTCCTGAACGAGAGGTGTGAAAATCAATGTCCGCAGGATTTAAGGTCACATCCACCTCCTCTACTTCAGGTAAAACGGCTATTGTCGCAGCCGAGGTATGCACCCGTCCTTGGGTTTCCGTTTCTGGTACCCGTTGCACGCGGTGAACGCCTGCTTCGAATTTTAACAAACCATACACCTCATCCCCATACACTTTTAGGATCACCTCTTTGTATCCACCCATCGTTCCTTCTGTCACATCCAACACTTCGTGTCTCCAGCCTCTTTCATCAAAATAGCGCGTGTACATGCGGTATAAATCGCCCGCAAAAATACTTGCCTCGTCACCGCCTGTTCCTGAACGAATCTCAAAAATGGCATTTCGATCATCTTCAAGATCTTTTGGAATCAACATCATTTTAATGTCATCTTCCATTTGTGCTTTTTTTGGCAGGAGTTCGTCCAACTCCATTTTTGCCATTTCTCGCATTTCGGGATCTTTTTCAGTATCCACCATTTCTTTCGATGAGGCGATATTGTCCAACACATTTTTAAACTCATGATACGTCAATACGATTTGCTCTAAATCTTTATATTCTTTTGTGAGTTTCACATAGCGATCCATATTTGCGATGATATCTGGATCCACTATTTGTTGTCCAACCTCGTTAAACCGAACGGCGATTGACTCCAATTTTTCTAATAAATTACTCATTTTATTCTTTTAATCTTTTTAATAGTTTGTTGGTAGATGTTAGTTTGCGCAACGGAACTAATGATAAATAAACTCTCCGTAGGTTGAACGAATAGTTAATTTATTTCCTTGATGCGCTTCGCATCGACCAACAATTTGTGCAGCAATTCCAAACGAAGCTGCGATGTCAATAATTGCTTGTGCATGTTCTTTCGCCAGGTAGATTTCCATGCGATGTCCCATGTTAAATACTTTATACATTTCTTTCCAATCTGTATTGGATTCTTCTTGAATCATTTTAAACAATGGCGGAAGTTCAAATAATTGATCTTTAATGACATGAAGATCTTTCACAAAATGTAAAACCTTTGTTTGCGCTCCTCCACTGCAATGCACCATTCCATGAATTGCGTCTCGTTGCTGATCCAAAATTGCCTTAATCACCGGCGCGTAGGTACGTGTAGGCGAAAGAACCAGTTTACCTGCGTTTAAGACACTTCCCTCCACTTCATCCGTTAATTTTTTCGAGCCGCTGTACACCAATTCTTGCGGTACAGAGGGATCAAAACTTTCTGGGTATTGTTCGGCCAAATACTTCGCAAAAACATCGTGGCGGGCACTGGTTAGTCCATTGCTGCCCATTCCTCCGTTGTATTCGCTTTCGTAAGTGGCTTGCCCAAAAGAAGCAAGTCCGACAATCACATCCCCAGGTTGAATAGTATGGTTAGAAATCACATCCGCTCTTTTCATTCGTGCGACAACGGTTGAGTCAACAATAATGGTACGCACTAAGTCGCCCACATCGGCCGTTTCACCACCCGTTGAACGAATATTCACCCCATGTTTTCTAAGTTCAGTTAAGAGCTCCTCCGTTCCATTAATAATTTCAGACAAAACAGCCCCGTCAATCTTATTTTTATTTCTTCCGATAGTCGAAGACAAAAGAATGTTTTCAGTGGCTCCTACACACAGCAAATCATCAATATTCATGATCAAGGCATCTTGTGCAATTCCTTTCCACACCGAAATGTCTCCTGTTTCTTTCCAATAAAGATACGCCAAGGCACTTTTTGTTCCTGCTCCGTCGGCGTGCATCACAATACAATACTCTTCGTCACCCGTTAAATAATCTGGCACGATTTTACAAAATGCCTGTGGAAACAAGCCTTTGTCGACATTTTTAATGGCGTTATGCACATCTTCTTTCGAGGCTGAAACCCCTCTTGAATGATACCTTTCGTCGGTCATTTTAATTCAATTTTTGCAAAAATAAAAAAAGCACTCATCACTTTTAAGTGATTGAGTGCTTTTCATCAAAATTTTAGTACGCTAATTACCTGAACCAGATTCTGGCTTGATCGCTTCTTTTGGTACGAAATCAAAACTTAAAATCACACATTCAGTTCTTCTGTTTAACTGGTGATAATAATCAAATTTCGTTTTATCCGTTTTCTGCAATTTAGTAATCATATCACATCCCAAGAAAATCGCTGTGGAATCTCCACTTGGACTAACCGTATAGATAGTAGCAGGTTTTGATTCACCCATCCCTCTTGGGATTAATCGAGCAGGATCAATACCTTTTTCCATTACCAAATAATTTACGCAAGACTCAGCTCTTTGTTGAGATAACTTTAAGTTAGCTGCATCTGATCCTCGACAATCTGTATGCGAAACAAGTTCTACAATTAGATTTGGATTTTCAATTAAGAGGTTATATAAATAATTCAAGGAATCTTTTGAATTGATTGTTGAATCAACCAAAAGCACCGCGCTACCTAAAGGGTAACGAACTTCTGGTAATCTCAATGGTTTTTCAATGTTCAATACTTTCAAGTCACGAATAATTCGTGTATTGGTTTCAATTCCTTTGGTCGTGAAATTATCTTTCGCACCGATGTATAATTTTTCAACACCTTCCACTTCAAGCGTCCAAGTTTCACCTGGCTCAACATAACGCATACCGTCTAATTTCTCACCTAAGTTAATTTGTCCAGAAGCATCAGTTACTAAATCATAGCTAGAACCACCAGAACCAACTAATTTAACTTTTGCAGCTTCGATAGGTGTTCCTGTTTCTTGGTCAGAAACTAAGATCATTACATCAATCAAAATTGGAGGTAAATAGAAATCCCAAATATCTTGAGAATGTTCACCTTTCGAACCATTTCGGTTAGAGCTGATGAAACCTCTTTCTACTTTTCCAGATTCAGTAAATACGATATGATAATCATCGCGGAAAGAGTTCATTGGAGAACCAAGGTTTAATGGTTTTTCCCATTTAATTTCTTCACCAACACGTTTTGCAACGAAAATATCCAAACCACCCATTCCTACGTGACCGTTCGAAGCAAAATAAAGCTCGCCTTTTGGTCCCCAAGTTGGGAATAAATCATTTTCTGCGGTGTTAATTTCTGAACCTAAATTGATTGGTAAAGACCAAGCATCAGAACGTTTGTCATAGGTAGAGTACCATAAATCGACACCACCAAAACCACCTGCCATGTTTGAAGCGAAAATCAATGTTTTACCATCTGGAGAAACGCAAGGGTGACCAACGTTTGTTGAATCATGATCTTTTAATTCCAAACGTTTAGGATTATCCCATCCTTCTCCTTTTTGCTCTGCCATGTAAATTTCGCACCCTAAATTCAATTTCGCATCTACAGGACAACGTGTAAACCACATTGTTTTTCCACGCGCATCAAAACACATGGTTCCTTCGTTGTCAATTGTATTCACTGGAGCAGCTAATGGAGTTGGTTGACCCCAGTTACCATTTCTGTCAATTTTAGACACCCATAAATCCATGAAGTTTTCACCTGTAATTGGATCTGACATTTCGCCAGAAGAACCAGCACGAGAAGAAGAAAAATACATTTCTTTTCCTCTAGAATCTAATACCGTTGCGTAATCATACGACGCTGTATTTAATTTAGTGACATTTGTAACCGAATGTTTTGTTGGGTTAGCTGTTGCACTGATATAAAACTCGCAAGATTCTATGCGGGCTTTAGCCAATGCGCTTGAAGGTTCCAATTTTAAATATTTTTGGAAATTTTCTTTAGCTTCTTTGTGTTTTCCTTGAGCCATTTCCATTTCAGCCAATTGAAAATAAACAAATGGTTCAAATTCTTGGTATCTTAAAAGGATCGCTTTTTCATATTGTTGTTCTGCTGCTTCATGATTGTGAAGTAGTTCATAACAACGTCCAGACATATAGGTATAGTTACCTTTTTTTTGTCTTGCTTTGTCGTTTTTAGGATTAATTTTTTCCGCAGCTAATTTGTAAGCTTCAGCCGCCTGTGCATAAGCGCCTGATTCCCAAAGTTTTCCGGCTTCTCCTGAATAATTTCGAGTTGCAGGTGCATCAGATTGTGCAAAGGTCAGAGAACCCCATGCAATTAATCCGACAAATAAAATTAATGAATTGATTGATTTCATAAAAATTTACATTTCTGATATAAGCTTAATACTCAAGAGGCGAAAATAAAGATTTTATTTGACTTTTAACACATAATTCCAATTAAAAATAGAATAATATCGATTAAACGCCTCAAATATTCTTACTATATACTCGCCATTTGTCCAAAAGTTTCAAAAATCCATCAGGAAGTTCTGATTCGTAGTAAATTTTTTCTCCTGAGATTGGATGAAAAACTCCGAGTGTTCGCGCATGGAGTGCTTGTCCGGGCAAAAGTTTAAAACAATTATTGATAAATTGCTGGTATTTGGTAAAAGTGGTTCCTTTTAAGATATTGTCTCCGCCATATTCAAGGTCGTGAAAAAGCGGATGCCCGATGTGTTTAAAATGAACGCGAATTTGATGTGTTCGACCTGTTTCCAAGCGACATTCAACCAAGGTCACATACCTGAATCGTTCAATTACTTTATAATGCGTAACCGCGTGACGACCTGCATCCAAATCATCTTCATACACTTGAAAAACCTTTCGATTATTTTTAGAACGTCCAATATTTCCGGTGATGGTGCCTTCGTCATTCACCACGTCTCCCCATACAAGCGCATTGTACACTCGTTCGCTAGTGCGGTCATGAAATTGTTTTGCTAAAGTCGTTAAAGCAGTTTCAGTTTTTGCTACCACTAAAATTCCTGTCGTGTGTTTATCTAACCGATGCACCAAACCGGGGCGACCGTAATAATCATCCGTTTTTGGCAATGAGTCAAAATGATATACCAAGGCATTTAATAAGGTGCCCGTATAATTTCCATAACCCGGATGAACGACCATGTTAGCAGGTTTGTTCACCATCACCATTTGGTCGTCTTCGTATAAAATTTCGATGGGAATATCTTCTGGAATCAATTTTAATTCGCGGACAGGATAGGGCAATACTACCGAAATCTCATCCTTTGGGCGAACTTTATAATTTGATTTAACCGATTTGCCATTGACAAAAAGTGTCCCTGATTTGGCAATGGTTTGTAATCTATTTCGTGAAACATTCGGCAAACGCTTCATCAAAAATTTATCAATTCTCAGCGCTTCTTGACCTACATCGGCGATTAAGTTATGATGTTCGAATAATTCATCTTGTTGATCAATGTCTTCCTCAAAGAACTCTTCGTCTTCGCTCATGCTTGGTTTAATTTTTAATTATGCGTGATGAGTAGATTGTTTCTGACTGCTCATTCGTGATATTTACAAGATAGACACCGCTAACCACATCCTCTAAGGTAAGCTGCGATTCGTTTACTACCGATTTTA
Organism: Crocinitomix sp.; assembly: GCA_020849935.1. Taxonomy (GTDB): domain Bacteria; phylum Bacteroidota; class Bacteroidia; order Flavobacteriales_D; family Crocinitomicaceae; genus Crocinitomix. Next base: position 6,854 of record JADZFJ010000195.1, read on the forward strand.
CCAATCTTCCACTCATGTCATAAATCGAGATGAGTGAATTTTCAGGTAGCCCGCTAATATTTACCAAATCGCTTGTTGGATTTGGATAAATGTTTATTGGATTTACCTCAGCACTATTTTCGCGTGGGTTCGATAACGTATAATCCAACGCAGTTGAAAATACTGGACGAATCATTAGGGACATATCAAAAGATGAATTTAACCATTCGCCTGAAGTGTTTCTGAAAACCTTATCGCTATTATCGATATTCCAATCCAACCCAATATTTAAACTTTGATCCGAAATATTTTGCCAACCCACGTAAAAAATCTCATCCACTGGAAGGTAGCCATCTACCAAATACAAATCGCGAGTAAAGGTATAATATTTAAATCCTTCGATTGATCCCGAATAAATCGGAGAATGCGATTCAAAATAATCATCTTGGTAAATAATTTCGCCCGGAACGCCTGCATTATCCGCCCAAACGGTTAACAAAAATACCTCATCACTCACATCGGTCACCGAAGGAACAAAATTCATTAAAATTCCAGTTAGTTCGCCCGGTTGATAGGCTTCAAATTTATAGGCCAATAAAGAACCAACCCCATCTACCCCATAAGCAGCTTCTGGTGTTCCATCGTCATAGGCATAATAATTTCTAAAATCTTGGACAAATTGGGTGGTGTCGTTTTGTTTATAGACATTTTTATCTGGACCTGCCGCTGAATTAAAGTGAAACTTTAGATCGAATGCTGCTTGGTCCACTGCCAACGCTTGGTCATACGAATAATCGCTGGCACCATCAAAGGTACAGGTCGTAATTCCAACGTCAAAATTCACACTTGGAGACGCCGTACTCGGAATGTTAAATGGGCTTCCCCCTTGCAAAAACCCATCGTACATGGATTGCCATTCGCCGTTGGTGAAATTTGTTCCTGTGCTTGTACAATTATAAACCAACATTTCTATATCCGTCAACATGTGTTCGTTTCCAGTGGTATTGGCTTTATAATGATCCCAAGGTACAGATGTATAATCTTTTAAGATGGTATTTAAAGGATACATAATTGCCACATCATTAAACGAAGAAATTTCCGCTTCAACAGCAATTTCAACACTTACATAATCCACATGCCAATGATCCAAGGCACCAGAAAGGGTAGCGTAATTTTTAATTCTAAATTGAAAATCATCAACAAATAAACCTGGCGAGACAGCGATATGTGCAGTATCCCACACATTTTCACCTACTTCACTTGCAATGGCATGCCAAGCGGCAGGCACCCATTCACCTGTTATCGGATCTAAAAAATCAACCAATAAGGAATCATTGTCCTCTGGCATATTTCCAAACCCTTTTGGTTGAAAGATGAAATCCAGAAAAACCATATCGCCTGGATCGGCTCCAGACAAATCAATTGGACGAGAAGTCAAATAATCTGCTACATCCTGTGAATCAAAATCCCCAAAATCGTACGGCATTCCGTTTTGATCTACCCCATCAAATGTAGCCACCCCTAGCGACCAAGGATTTACGGCAAACGTATAATTGTGATAGGCATTTTTATCAATCCAAAGTGTTTTATTATCAGAGACGACTTTGGTAAAGACGTGAGCGCTGTCTTGCACAAATGCGGGTCCAGGCAAGGTATTGTACCAAATGGTGTCACGGTCCAAATCGAGTACCCCATCAATCAACGAATCAACCAAAACATAACACTCCTCGTAAAAAGTTCTTAGTCCACCAGTTACAGGATAATTATCTAAATCATTTACCCAAACCAAGATTTGGGTAAAATCATAGGTGATCGCTGTATCAACCGGTACACCTTCTTCGATAAAATAGGTCACGGTATTCGAATGTGCGCTGTCGCAAAAAATAAGGGTTGGATCTTGAGGATCGGTATTCGTTGCGTCCATCAACCGATAAAACCATTCCGATGTTACACCAGCACCCGCATAATCCGGATCGTAACTTTGAAACTTATCGGTAGAAAAATCATCCCAAGCATTGGCCAAAGGCAACGATTCAAAAATGTAAAGGAAGGTACTATCCAAACTATTTAAAGCACTTTTGCGTTGCAAATTATTTTCACGCGCTAAGTTCGGATTGGTTTTTAAGGCGCGAACATACTCTTGTCCAAAAAGAGCTCCATTTGCGACCAATAAAACAATTAAACTAAAAATTTTCATCTGTTATCTTCTACAAATTAATAGCCGGTTGTCGCCTTCACAGTAATTACAGCACCACTACCAACTGTCACCCCTTCACCTGCCATTGGGATTTGCTCCTCAATTATAGCATTATCTAAATCGTCGGGGCCACAAGTTGCGCATTCAACCTTAAGCGACAAGGACATGTTAGTCAAACGTGCATTTGCCTCCATTATTGTTAAACCAATTAAATTAGGTAAAATCACCGCACCACCAACGCCGCCTCCACCTTGGGCAACAATCAAATCAATGCGTGTCCCTTTTGGAATCATGGTGCCTTCTGGCAATTCTTTTCCATCCATCATTTGACGAATCACCACCCCTTTTCCTTCCGGATCGGGTTGGTAGGTAATTTTAGTTCGAATTCCTAAGGCTGCTAAACTAGATTCGGCCATTCGTTGCGACATGTGCACCACTTTTGGCATTCGAATAAGTTGAGGATGAAGAGGGACAACAGACAATAAAATTTCGCGGCCTGGTTTTACAAACATACCTGACGAATCAGTCGGCATTGGATGTTGCCAACAAACGGTTCCTTTTGGCCAGTTATCCAAATACACCGAATCTTGAATTTTATACGTAACACCCGTTCCTTCCACAAAAGCATCCAACTCATCAATATGAATTTTATAAAA
>JADZFJ010000196.1 GCA_020849935.1 Crocinitomix sp.
AACGAGGTCATTCAGTGGACAGTAGCACGTAAAAAAAGACTCCATATAGACGTGAAAATCAATAACTATTGCACCTATCAATACATCGATTTTTCGGCATTTAATTTCACCTTGGCAAGCTCCATCGCCCATCTTTCACCAAGTCAAAAGGAAAAAATAACCATCAACAGCTCGCATTTGCCCTTGCTCCTCGCCATCCAAGATGAAGACGTAAAAATCTCTTTCGAAACAAAAGACATCCCCTTGGGCATCCAACACGCACAAAATCATGCCATCGACAAAATCACCACAACGCTTGCAGGATTTACCTTGGAGAAAGAAAAATTATTGAATCAAGCGGGGGTAGATTATTGCCTTTTTGGCATCAAAACCAACGCAGAAATGAATGAATTAAAAAAATACAAACCACAAGAAATCATTACGGATAACATCCCATCCACACGAAAAAAAATGAATTAATATGGCGGCAAAAAACAAAAATAAAATCGACGTAGTTTATTCTACCAACCCTAATTTCCAATTTCAATCCGACGAAGAGGAGGAGCAAATCACGCTGCCAGCCAAAGACCAAAATCTGCGCGTAAGCATCGACCGCAAACAACGTAAAGGGAAGGAAGTGACCTTAATTACCGGCTTTATCGGTTCAGAGGACGATCTCAACCTGCTCGGAAAAGAATTAAAACAAAAATGTGGGGTAGGAGGTTCGGTGAAGGACGGCGAAATAATCATTCAAGGCAATCACGCAAAAAAAATTCTTGAATTGCTGTTAAAACAAGGCTACAAAGCAAAACAAATTGGTGGAAATTAAGGAGAGACTTATTTACGAGCGCCCGATTTTGAACTTTTTTGAATGTTGTGAAGCATTCGTGTTAACCAATTTAAACCCTATGAAAAGAAATTTGTTCAAAATCGGGGCTCATAAACAATCAGCCTAAGCCGACATATACCCTGACTCAAAGTTACCCATTTTATATTGCCTATTTCTCAAAAAAACTTTATCAGGCACAATCATTGAGTTAAGTGATTCAATCTAAAAGTAAACTGAAATCACACCATTAATATTTTTTAAAATTACTTGGGCGTTCCCCGACATCCCCAATCCCCAACAAGTTGGGGAGGGATCGGGGCAGGCTGTTCGCGACAAGTCCTCAGCCTCCCCAAAAACTTGGGTAGGTTTCCGGGCTTTTTGCTGCCATCCTTAACGCACCCCCCAATTAGATTGTAGTTATCTTATTTTGAACATGAAATTCTATCTGGTTAAATACGTTTGTTTATCTTTAGGGCACCGTACTTTTCAGGGGAATTTATGACAACACAATTTAGGCAAGCCACGCATAACGATCACGCTCAAATTTGGGCGATCATCGAAAAGGCAATCCTCCGACGAAAAAACGATGGCAGCAATCAATGGCAAGATGGTTATCCCAATCCAACCGTAATCAGTAACGATATTAATAAAAACGCAGGTTATGTCTTAACGAGCAACGAAACAATTGTGGGGTATTGCGCGGTTTTAATTAACGACGAACCTGAATACAAAAATATTGAAGGAAATTGGGTCTCAAATTCAGATTTTGTCGTCTTTCATCGCCTCGCTGTTTCCGAAGATTATTTAGGAAAAGGATTAGCAAAAAAAATTATTCAACACATTCATGAATTTGCCTTATCTCAAAACATCAAAAGCGTCAAAGCCGACACAAATTTCGACAACATGGCCATGTTAAAAATTTTTGAAAGTCTAGGATACGTTTATTGCGGACAAGTTTATTTTAGAGGCAGCCCAAGAAAAGCATTTGAAAAGGTTTTATAAATAGCCATTAGTCAAGCACAAATTTCTGCCCATAATCACTCATTGCTTGCATAATAGGCAGTAATTTCCTTCCCTCAACAGTCAAGCTATATTCAACCTTTGGGGGAACAATTTCATGCACTTTTCTATCAACCACCCCTTGCGTTTCTAACTCCTTTAACACTTGAGATAACATTTTGTCGTTAATGGTCACCAAGACTTTTTTTAATTCACTAAATCTCATCGAAGTCTCTCTCAAATTCCAAATAACAATCCCTTTCCATCGCCCACCAACTATATGTAGTGTTAAATCTACTGGACAATAGTAAAACGTACCATTTAATTTATATCGTTGCATAACCCCCTTTTTTCTGCCACAATAGTAGGTAAATTTTTCACTACTTACCTAAAAGATAGTGCTTTCAATTTGGTAAGTACATCGTATCTGGTTAGTTAGCAACATATCTTTGCCTCAACTAAATAAATTTAAAAATGACAAAATCAATCGTATTAATCTTAAACCTAATTGTTATGACAACGCTTACAACTGCTTTCGGTCAGAAAGTAGCAAAACTTTCAGTGGTCGATGAAAATAAATCTGCCACTGCTCAAACAGCAATTTCTGTTTCCCGAGCTATCTTACAAGCCGATTGGGCTACCCTCGATGGCCTTTTGGATGTCAATTTTACCTACACAGGCGACGGCTATGTATTCACAAAAGATCAATATATTGGATTTATGCAAGACATGCGTGCTTCATTTTCCGACTTTGAAATGATCTTAGAAAAAATTATAGTAGATGGCGATTTTGCATCCATTCGTTTTTCTTCTAAAGTAGTCAACACTGGCAAATTTATGGGAGCACCAGCCAATAAAAAAAATTTAGTAGTGTCCGGTATTTTTATGCGGAAAATATCTAACGGAAAAGTAATGCAAGAATGGCAAACCACTGATCTTTTGGGAACCATGAATCAAATTGGCTTTGGCGCAACATTTGGCTATGCTGTTTTTGTATCAGGCTTTAAAGTAAAACAAAAACCGCCTGTTCGAAAGCCAAACGATTTTTTGCATTTAAACGGAGATGTACAAAACTTTGATACCCTTTCGGCAAAGGAAAAAAACAAATACATCAAAACGTATTTAAAAAATTTGAAATAGTCAATTTATTAAATTACCAATAAAAAAAAAGCGGATGCAAACTTTTAGCATTCGCTTTTTTTTTGTGATTACTTTAAATACTATCCTCTAAATCGTTTCCTATTTCGCCTTTTTTCGAATAAAAATAGCCACAATGGCAGTGGTCAAAATCCCCATAATTGGTGTCGAAATGACAGTCATCATTAAATAACTTTTTAAATTGAAATAGCTTTCAGCCGCAGTCAACGTCATGAGTTTATTTTCAACCGCATAACTAATTACATTTTTAAAATAGTCAGGTGTTATAATGGTTGAGGTAATGTATTGTACTAACGGACTCAAAACCGTCACAAAAATAGTCATAATCAAACCTGCTTTAAAACCTTGTGAATAGGTCATCACACCTTGGTAAAAATTTTTACGTTTATCTAACAAGGCAAATACATACATCGCAATGGCCGGAATGGCTACAAAATTTGTGATAATTGGATGACTCGCAATTTTTTCATCGTGAAAACCCGCTAATTTTTCCATGAGCATCCACGAAAGCATCATCACGGCAAACAAAAGCGCCCATTTTAATTCAATTTTAATATTTTTCATCGCCTAAAGATTTAAGTTTATCGTATTCGTTTATAATTGATTACAAAATCGAAAATAGTAATTTTTTTGGTAGTTCAATTTATGGAAAAATAAAATACCAATTTATTCTAAACTTTTCTGAAGCGAATGGAAATTCCACCACTGAAATGCAGAATATTGGTCCATGATTTTGAGACGAGTTCGGATGTTTGATTGATAACACCTTCGGTATTTGGCGACCAAAAGAAAGGTGAGGTACCGGCTCCTAAAAAAAATGCAAGACCCGATCTTCGATTCGATGGGAGCATATATCCCACTTTTAAACCTATATCACCTCCTAAGCCAAAGGCTTTAGAAACAGATTCGTCCACCAAAAATGCTTCGTCATTAACTCGTCTAAAAAGGCCACTAGATTTTAGCGAAAGGTTCATTTCCGAATACAAACCACCCTCGGTTTGTTTAGCCTTCCATTGAAGTACGTAATTAATTGACAAAAAATTTAGAAGCAGCGAATTGGAAAAACTATCGTTTAGCGCATAGCTGTAAAAATAAGAATACCCAAGTCCAATCCCATGGTTCAACTTTTTTTCGTTGGCAAATAAATAGGTGGCTGAAAAATTTAGTCCTAGCCTAAATAATGGCTGAGGT
>JADZFJ010000197.1 GCA_020849935.1 Crocinitomix sp.
CAGGAGATCCACCTGAAGATCCACCTGGTACCATTTTTTCATTAATTGGATTTAAAACTGGGCCAAAGGCTGAGTTTTCGTTGGAACTCCCCATGGCAAATTCATCGCAATTTAAGCGACCAATAATGATGGCATCTTCTTTTAAAAGACGCTCAACCGCTGTACCTGTGTAAAGTGATTCAAATCCTTCCAAGATTTTAGAAGCAGCAGAAACATGATGTCCTTTGTAGGCGAGGTTATCTTTCAAACCAATCACCATTCCAGCTAACCTGCCTGCTGTTCCAGATTTAATTTTTTGATCTACCAATTCAGCTTGAGCCAACACACTTTCGGTGAAAACTTCTAAAAAGATATTTAACCTCTTTTTTGCCTCAATTTGACCCAAATAATACTTTGTAATGTTTACAACACTATCACCTTGGTTCAAAGCAGACTTGATTTCTGCGAATGAATTGTACATAAATTATAAAACCCTTATTTTTCGATTTTATCCTTAGATTCTTCTGGGGTACCGTTCATTTCTTCTTTGAATCCACGAATCCCTTTTCCAACGCCACGCATTAAATCTGGTAATTTTTTTGCGCCAAACAATAAAATAACCACCACTAGGATAAGGATGATTTGTGTTGGTCCTATAACGCCTGCAAAAAATACATTTTCCATTTTTCTTTATTTAAAACTGTTGCAAAGGTAGGAATTTATTAGAGAATGTACCACCTCTCGTTCAATTAATTCATGTGAAAAAGCTAAAATGATTTCCTATCCTTAAAAACCGTAGTTTATTGGATAATTTTATTCGTAGTAGATAGATTGTCAGATTGTTAAAAATATTTTGACAGATGTTAAAGTTTGAATAAGTAGGATTGTTCATTCGTTAGATCACAATTCAATTTAAATTCTTAAAAAAGTTGCGAAGTCTGATTGAATAATTTTTCTCTTTTTGATCAGATAAAAATCATTAATTTTATCAAATCATTCAGAAGTAAAGATGAAATTTATACAAAATTACATAGGTGGTGAGTTACTACCTCCAGATTCGGGAAAGTACCTTGACAATATTGATCCTTCACGCGGAAAGGTTTATTCGTATATTCCTGATTCAGAGAAATCAGATATAGACAAGGCGGTTTTAGCGGCCGAAAAGGCTTTTCCTGCTTGGGCGAATACGCCGAAAGAAGAACGTTCTGATTTGATGCTAAAAATAGCTTCCTTAATTGAGGCTAGATTGCCTGAATTTGCCGAAGCTGAATCGCTTGACAATGGAAAACCTGTTTCTTTGGCTAGTCATGTGGACATTCCGAGAGCAGTAAGTAATTTTAAATTTTTTGCCACGGCGATTCTTCATTTTGCCTCTGAGTCGCACTCGATGGAAAATTTGGGAATTAATTATACCCTCCGAAAACCAATTGGTATTGTGGGTTGCATTTCTCCGTGGAATTTACCATTGTATTTGTTTACCTGGAAAATAGCGCCTGCCTTGGCTGCTGGAAATTGTGTGGTGGCAAAGCCATCTGAAATTACGCCAATGACCGCTTTTTTATTGTCTGAAATTTGTATTGAAGCGGGCTTACCTGCTGGGGTTTTAAATATTGTACATGGTTTAGGTCAAAAGGTTGGTGATGCAATTAGTCGTGATCCAAAAATCAAGGCAATTTCATTTACGGGTGGTACACAAACGGGCGAAACGATTGCCAAGATTGCGGCACCAATGTTCAAAAAATTATCCCTCGAATTGGGAGGATAAAATCCGAATATCATTTTTGCAGATTGTAATTTTGAAAATGCTTTGTCCACGACTTTGCGCTCTTCTTTTTCAAACCAAGGGCAGATTTGTTTGTGCGGGTCTCGAATTTTTGTGGAACGTCCGATTTATGAAAAATTTCGGGATGCTTTTGTGGCAAAAGTTGCCAAAACCAAAGTTTCGTATCCAACTGACCCTGAAGCAAAATTAGGGGCCTTGGTTTCAAAACCACATTTAGAAAAAGTATTGTCCTACGTTGAACTTGCAAAGCAAGAGGGTGGAACCATTTTAACTGGTGGGGAAAGGGTTTATTTAGAAGGCGAATTTTCGGAAGGATTTTACATGCGACCAACGGTAATTGAAGGGTTAAAATTTGATTGTAGAACCAACCAAGAAGAAATTTTTGGACCGGTTGTGACAATTATGCCTTTTGATACGGAGGAGGAAGTGTTAATGATGGCAAACTCGACTCAATATGGTTTAGCAGCCACGGTTTGGACTGAAAATTTAACTTGCGCTCACCGAGTGGCTGATCAAATTCAAAGTGGGATTGTTTGGATTAATTCGTGGTTGGTGCGCGATTTACGAACGCCTTTTGGAGGTGTTAAAAATTCGGGGGTTGGTCGTGAAGGCGGTTTTGAAGCCTTGCGTTTTTTCACCGAAGCAAAAAACGTTTTTATTCAATTGTAAATTTGGAGGATTAGGCTTAATTAACTGGTTGATCCGAATCGATAAGTGCTAAAATTCGTCGGGCATTGCGTTGATTGCCATAATATTCCTCAAATTTTAAATCGCGGGCCTGTTTGTCATTTTCTGTGAATGGAATTTCCATCAATTCATCAATTTTATGGGCAATGGCTTGTGGTTCATCCTCGACATGACAGAGGTTGGTAAAAATTCCAGCATCGTCCATTAAGCTATTGATGAGGATGTGTTGGCCAGATTCTAACGCGTGTAAAAGTTTTAATTTGATGCCTGTTTGCTGAAAGGTAAGGAGCAAATTCACCCGAGAATTTCTAATTAATGCATCCATTTCTTCGATGGAAGGGGTGTCGATTAATTGTACATTCGTTTTTCCTTCCGCTAACTGACTTAGTTTTTGGGAAGGATTTTTACCTGCAATAATTAATTTGTTTTTTGTTAATGGCGCGATTTCATTTATGATGTATTCGGCGGCGTGTTCATTTTCTTTTACGGAAAGATTTCCTTGAAAAAGGGCATGTCGATCGCTCGTTTTTGAGGCGAGTGAAAATGAATTTTCATCGTTGAAAAACGGAGGAATATGGTGCGTTGGCGCATAGCGGTTAAAATGGGGGATGTCCATTTTAGCTACGCACAAAATAGCATCGACTCCTGTAAGATTTTTTTCAAATTTTTCCAGTCGTTGCGCTTCGATTTTTAAATAGATTTTTTTGAGCCAAGAGGTTTCCCATTTTGCCAAGCCAAAATAGTACGCATGCTCTATATTATTTGCTCTAAAAAGTCTTTTCCGATGGACGATTTGATGGTGATTCATAAAATAACAGGTCTGAATTCCGTCAAATAGAATGGGGTAATTATCGGCTAATAATCGGGTTAAAAGCGCCTTGTTATCGCGACTTGAAATAACGTACGGCAAGGAAGAAAAGAGTAATTTTCCCAATCGTTGTTTTCGCGGATAATAATAAATTTCGTCGCAATATTGGTTGAGTAAATCGGTGGGAGGATTATGCCCTTTGTAATAAAAACAATGGTAAATAATTTTTCCACCTGCTTGGTGCAGATTTTTTAATTTGTAATAAACATCAACTATTCCACCGTAATTGGGCGGATAGGGAACATCAAAAGCAATGATATGAAATTTTTCTACTGACAATAGATTGTTTTTAGCACCTCACATTCGTTGGCCCAAGTTAGCTTTTGCGAAGCGGATTTTGCGGCTTGTTTAAATTTTTCTTTCAACGGTTCGTCGTGGAGGAGTTGATTTAAATAGTGTGCAATTTCTTGTGGTTGGTGAGATGGACATACCAAACCAACCTCAAAACCCTCCACAATGTTTTTTATTTCTGGAAGATTGGACACCAAAACGGGAATTCCGGCATGGATATAATCGAAAATTTTATTTGGCAAGGAAAAGCGATAATTGATATTGGTGTCTTTGTCCATGGAGATGCCAACGTCGGAATGAACGGTAAAATTCATCATTTCTAAATAAGGACGTTTTCCAAAAAACTTTACTTTTTCTTCCAATTGTTCGTTGGCTACTTTTTGTTTTAAAAGTGGAAGGACATCCCCATCGCCAATGATGATTAAAATGGCGTTTTCCACCAATTGAATGGCTTCCATTACTTCTTCAACGCCACGGTCGATATTAATTCCTGCTCCTTGAACAATGACAATTTTTTTATCTAATGTTAAGCCTAATTCTTGTTTTGATTTTAAGGTGGATAGCCCTTTAAAATCGGAAATATTGCGCACTACTTTTACCTCGCGGTGATA
>JADZFJ010000198.1 GCA_020849935.1 Crocinitomix sp.
AGCCAATTTTGTAACTGGCTTGGATCAAAGTTATCTGCAATATGCCTTTGGCTTTGATTACCGAATTAGTGATGGAAACTGGATTGAGTTTGCACTTGGTGGTGCTCAAACCTTGTCTAACACAGGTCGATTGGAACTTTCTTTATTGCCGCGAATTGCCTTCAGACATGCCTTTCAGAAAGAAAGCAGATTTGATTAAATAATAGTAATTAATAAATCAACCCCCAAAAAGCTGCCCCATAAAGGCAGCTTTTTTTTTGAAAATTTTGCGTGAGTGATGGAAGCGGCAGCGCCCTGACGATCCCGACGTTGAAGTCGGTATGTCTGGGACTATAGCGTACAGCACGACCCCCAACTCGTTGGGGGGCACGCCCAATTGCTAATTATAGGGATGGATTGAACAATATTTTGGGTTAAATGTTTTCGATGTGAACACGAAATTATCGGAAGGTTGGAATTATTGGTTTTAGCTATTATGGAAATGGTTAATTTCGTAAACGTTTGAATTTGTGGTTACTTGTAGGGCTAAAAACTAAAGAATAGGTGTAAATAAACCAATTATGAAAAAATTATTCGTCGCACTTTTGGGTATTCTTTCCGTGAACTCGTTTTCTCAGCAGCCAATTTTTGCGACTATTGCAGGTGGCGACCTTTATTCATTTGATATTGTGAATTGTACCCGACGGTTTGTTGGTGATACTGAATATGGTTTTGGAGATATTGCTTTTACGCCAAATGGTCAACTTTACGGAATTGTTGGTGGGGAACTTTATCATATTGACACCACGACTGCCTTTTCGACCTTGATCGGTAATACGGAAGTTGGTGCGGTTACCTTGGTTGGCCTAAACGATACTACCTTATTGGCTGAATTTGATTCGAAATTGTATAGCATTAGTACAGTTGATGCAACATCTAATTATATTGATACCATTGGATTTGGGTCGGATGGTGATTTGACATGGTATGATGATGATTTGTATATTGTGACTGGTGGAGGAGGGATTGTTAAAATAGTGCTAAATGAAACGATCACAGCCATTGAAAGTGCCACACCCATTGGTGCTTCGATTCCAACCTGTGAAGGTGCGGTAACAGCATCATTTGAAGATGATTACAATTATATTTTGGGTTTTAACGCGCAAGACCTGATTAAAATTTGCCATATCGATGGAACCTTTGTTACGATTTGTCAAGAGTTAAATTTTGGAGGAACGCCGGGAGCTGCATCTATTCGCCTACCAAACCAAAGTTATCAGCCAACTGATTGCTTTACGCTTGGGGTGGATGAAAAAATGGCGCAACATCAATTTTTAGTTTTTCCGAATCCTGCCGTTAACCAACTTACCATTCAACCTGATATAACTGAACAAGTGAATTATCAAATTTATAATTCTGTTGGACAAGTAGTAAAGTCTGGCATTTTGTTGACGGAATCGACTTCTATTGGGATTGATCAGCTCACTCAAGGACTTTACATGATCGAATTAAAATCAGCTACCACAACTGAACGCCAATCGTTTATGGTGGTGAATTAGGGATTGAAACTGCCGAGATTTTAAGGAAATAAGTGTAGTTCGCTTATTTTTTAATGCCTAAATAGACAAACGCCGGCGGAATATTAATGGCGACAAAACCCATTTGCAATTTCCCAAATTTCATTTCCAATAATTTTTTGGCATTGAGCGAATATTGGTATTGTACATACACTCCTCCTGGACGTAAAGCATTGTGCGCCTGAATAATGATGCGTTTGCGAATTTGATCTGGAATCACAGCTAAGGGAAGAGAGGAGAGGATGGCATCAACTTGGGTCACCCCGTGCGATTGAATTATTGTATCTAAAGCATCCGCACTTTCGCACAATAAAATTAACCTCGGATCGGAGAATTTATTTTTTAGAAATTCGTAAAATTCAGTGTTGAGTTCGATGACAAAAATCTTACAATCGGGATTGGCTCTTTTTAAAATTTCTTCGGTGAAAACGCCTGTTCCTGGGCCTAATTCGACAATGTTTTTGGCGGTGCTAAAGTCAATTTTATCGCACATTTTTTTTACCAAAAACTTTGAACTTGGCGCAAGGGCACCTACTTGCTTCCTTTCTTTAAAAAAGGTTTTTAAAAAGTTGCCTTTATTTTTTTTAGTATTTTCCACGTTCAACTTTAGGATTGCAAAGAGAGAATTCCTTGACTTATTAAGCCATACACCTCGCCAGTTAATTGTTTTCCGTGTACAGGAGTGTTTTTTGATTTTGAGTGCGCATCCACCACATCATACGTAAATTCAGCCGAAGGATTAAATAAAGTAATGTCAGCTAAACTATTGATTTCTATTTTATTGTCGATGATTCCTAAAACATTTCGCGGTTTTGCACTGATCAGGTCGATTTTTTCTGACAAGGTCAATTCGGAGATGCTGTTTAAGAGCGGAAACAAGGTTTCCACCCCAATAGCTCCAAAGGCTGCTTGGTCGAATTCAACTTCTTTATTTTCAATGTCCTCGGGGGTATGATCGGAGCAAACAAAATCCAAGGTACCATCTTTTAATCCTGCAATTAAGGCCAACCGATCTTCCTCAGCACGTAGGGGAGGAAGTACCTTAAAAGCGGCATCAAATCCCAAGACGGCGTCTTGGTTGTAGATTAAATTCAAAATATAAACATCTGCGGTTACTTGCAAGCCTTCTTTTTTCGCTTTTCGGATAAGTTCAACGCCTTCTTTTGTTGAAATTCCAGTAAAATGAAGCTTTGCATCAGTATAACGCACCAAATTTAAATCGCGTTCAATGGTCATAATCTCTGCCATGGAAGGAATTGATTTTAAGCCAGTCATGACGCTTAATCTTCCTTCATGTACATACCCTTTTCCAAAGGTAGTGGTGTCTAAAGGGAATGAAATGATTTTTCCATCAAAGTTTTTAGCGTAGAGTAGGGCGCGGTACAAAATTCCCGCACTTACCGGGTGATGAACATCGGTAAAACCAATGGCGCCCGCTTGTGATAAATCATACAATTCGGCCAAATTTTCCCCTTTCATATTGGAAGTGAGGGTGGCATACGGATAAACCGAAACGGGCGAAAAAGCACCGCGCATTTTTAAGTATTCGATTTGTGATTTATTGGAAACCGTTGGTTGCGTGTTCGGTGTAAGTGCAACGCCTGTCATTCCGCCGCTTTCTGCTGCTTTTAATCCTGAAAAAAGATCTTCTTTCACTTCGTTTCCAGGATCACAAAAATTCACTTTTGCATCAAACCAACCTGCCGAAATGTGTAAATTTTCTCGTTCAATAACATGATCAGCCGGCTCATTTATCGACGGTTGAATTTTCTCAATAATACCGTTTTCTATTAAAAGGTCTTGTTTCCCTTCAAAATTGCCATTTTTGGCAACAATCGTGCATGATTTAAGCAGTATTCTCATAATTAAACGGCCAACTTTAACGTTTCCATAATTTTAAAAGCAGGATTTCTATCGCAACAAAAATCAAGGCTAAAATTAGTAGAATTCTCCAGTATTCTGTTGCTTTTAGTTGATTTATTTGAACTTTTCCTTGTGCATTCAATTCAAAGGCTTTGGCTTGTTTCCATCCAGCTTGGTCAAATTCTTCTTTAATTTCTTCCGCTGTAAAACTCTTAATGTCCGATTCAAAACGGTTGTAATTTAAACCTAATACTTCTTTAAAATCAACATTATCAGTCAATTCATAAAACCCAGCAGCTTGCACCGAATTTTCTAAATGGGTAAAAGATACCGCCCGAGCGTTGGCCACATTAATCAACATTGGAATTACATCTACTTCAAATTCTTTGTTTACCAAATGAATTGGATTTTTTTCAGACACTTCGGTTTGGAGCGGGAAATTGGCCATGTCACCAATGCTCATGTACAAGGGTTTTTGAAAGGAAGCTGTTTCGGCTAAACGTAAAAAAGTAGCTGCAAACAAGGCGTGATTTTGGAAATTCGTAAATTTTGGAGAAAGGGGAGAGCTCAATACCACAATTTTTCCGTTGCCTCGTTCGGCATATAATAAATAGGGGTTTTCTGGAGATGTGCCAAAAAGGGTGATAAATTCCTGATTACTCGAAATCCCATACCGATACCTTGAAAAAACTTGCGGTTTTTGGTAATTGGCTGGTTTGCTTTCAAAAACTCCTAAATACAAAGGATCTTCTGAATTAAAATAAGACAATTCGACATTGGTGGTGTCCAATTTATTCAAGCTAGGCAATTGATGACGTGAGAGATAGGTGTTCCAATTGGGTGCATCCATGTTTTCACCCGGAATTAAAACGACGGTTCCTCCATTTTTAATTACCCCATCCAACAATTCCATTATTCCACTTGGAAGGCTATTCACATGTTGAATGACCACCAATTCTTTGTTGACAAAATCCTCTGGAACCAATTCTTCGCTGGTGGTATACGTGGCATCGTAATAAGGCTCAACGGCATACAATTGACTCAAATTGGTGCTGGCTTCGTCACGGGTGCCGATTAAAAGAATTTTCACAGATTCTTTAATGGTGTACGTAAAATAAAACTCATCATCGAAAAACAGCTGACTGGTTTTAATGCTCAATTTCGCCGATTTTACGCCGGGTGTGCGGTCGGTAAAGGTAATTACATCGTCCACATACGATTCGGCAGGAATGGAAAGGGTACTTGGTCCAGGCTCATTTCCATTGATAGACAAACGAATACTTAAATCATTCACCGGATTTTTAGAATTGTTTCGAACTCTAAAATGAATATTTACAGGACTATTAGTGCGATGAACAGGACTTTCAAACCATAAACTGTCGATGTAAATATTTTCGGCGTTGACAGGTTTTGCTTGGTAGAAATACGTTTGAATTTCGGGTAAATCCAAGTTTTTTAAGGAATTTGTTTTCGCTTGAAAATCACTTAAAA
>JADZFJ010000199.1 GCA_020849935.1 Crocinitomix sp.
AGCAGGATTTTTAGACACCATGACCGTGATGAAATACTTATCATTTGAAGGTTTTTTGGCCATTAAATAAACATTCCTAACAACTCTATATGGCCTTCAGATGTATTTCTTGTCAACATCCAATGATACATTCAATTGGAAATTCGGTAAAATGTGAAAATTGCGACCGATCTTATTTTGTTGTGAATGGAACTCCTATTTTTCTAAACGATGAATTGGCGTATCTTAATGATAATTATGCAAGTATTCAAACTCATATTGCCAATACACATGCGCATATCCGAATCGGTGAAGATTCATTCTATTTGCGTCCTGAACGAATTGAATATTTTAGGCAATTACAAGATGGTTTTTTAGCAAATTTAGAGCTCTATGATAATTTGTTGACTGAACTTGCACCCTATACCAATCCAGAATTGATTGCCAAAGCAGATTATCTGAATTTTGTCAACAGCCCAATCAAAGGGAAGGAAATTAACTACTTTATTAGAGATTGGAGTGGTCTTGAAACGTGTGAACTGGAAATATCAACGATTGTCAAAATATTGAGAAACTGCATTGCAAATTATTCAAATTCAAGAGGATCAATTTTTTTTGCAGGTTCAGGCACAGGGCGATTTGCATTTGAGTTAGCCAACGATTTTGACCAAGTTTATTGCACCGATTTGTCCTTTAGAATGGTGAAATTTTTTGACTATATTTTGAAGGAAGAAAAATTTAACTTGAATATTTTAAGTGGGTTTTCGAATGTTTACCACCCAAAAGATGTTACCCGTGAAGTAGCCGTTTCGAACCAAAATAAACTCACACCAACCAACATAACCAACTTTGTTTCTGATATCTGCAATATTCCGCTTCAAGATAATTCAATGGAGGTATTCGCATCCATTTATTTTTTGGATTGTCTTAATGTTGAATTTTACATTGAAGAAATTTATAGGGTCTTAAAAACCGATGGAATTTATGTAAACATTGGTCCAATTGGCTATCCTGGCGGAAATTTCATTCATAATTTATTGCCCTCTGAAATAAAACCAATCTTTGAAAGGCAAGGTTTTTTAATTGAATTCGAAGATTTTGAAGAAATTCCTTACATGAATTTTGACCACGAAATGTCAACACTCATTCACAAAAATTGGATTTTTGTTGCGCGCAAAACAGCCAAAATCAAACTAGAAGAACTCAAAATAGAAAGTGTACTAAAAATTAATGATACGTTCTACACGGAAAGGCGGGCACAAATTTCGGATGATGGTGAAAATGTGTTCTTTAACAGAATCTATTTTGCGAATGGAAACACGTATGAAGATGCGGATCTTTTCATCGAGATCTTGTATAGAATTGACGGAGTAAACTCACTCGAAAAAGTGATTTCACAAATCAATAATGATCTTGATCTTCAACTTTCGTTCGATGACATAAAACCTCATATTGAACGATTTATAACTAATAAAACCCTAAAATTTACTTGAGATCAATGATAACTTCCGTTCGAAATTTTTTAATCTTTCAACTTGTGATGGTCTTTGCATATTCGACCTATGCTTGTAACCGGATTAAAAATGATAAACCCATTCAAACTATGATCACACATGACACCACAGGTCAGGCTCAAATTATTCAAACCTACTTAAAAGAGGGGGCTTGGAATTATCATTTTTTGTCAAAAGAATGGCAGGAATGGATTGATAAAGGACTTGAAAAAGATTCCACAATTGCCTACCTTTGGCAACAAAAAGCGTTGCCTTATTGGAAGACCAGAAGGTACGAACTAGCCTCTGCCTGTTACGACCGAGCCGTATATTATGACCGCGAAAAATGGTTGTCGAGGCATGCTTTTTTAAAATGTGTTTTTTCCAAACAATACCACAGCGCACTTGCTGATATTGAAGCATATCACAAGGAATTTGGTGAAACCTATGAAAATGATCACGCATTAAGTTTTTATGAAGCACTTTGTTATATAGGTTTAGCTGAATTTGACAAAGCAAAAAGTGTCTTGATAAAAAAAATAGAAACCGAAGAGCGAGAAAGAGGTAAAAATTGGGTTCATCATTTAGATCATTTTTACCTAGGTATTTGTTACTATGAAACCAACGAATATCAGAAAGCGATTGAAGAATTCGATTTTGCTTTAGCGGAGTACGATAATTTTTCGGATGCTCAATATTGGAAAGGAAAATCATTAATCTATCTTGGGTCAGAAACGGAAGGTAAAGAATTAATCCTTATTGGCTACGAAAATTTTAAAACGGGGGCAACTTTTAACGAAGGATCATCACCCTATGAAGCTTATCCATACCAACTTACGTGGGAGTGGCCCTACATGATTAAATAAACTCGCTATGAATTTAAGAGATCCAAAAAAACCTTTCATTATTGCAGGACCATGCAGCGCTGAAACGGAAGAACAAGTTTTTTCCATCACACAAAAATTAGCTGCAAGCGGTCTCGTAGATCTTATTCGCGCTGGAGTATGGAAACCAAGAACCCGACCAGGAAATTTTGAAGGGATCGGACACATCGGTCTTGATTGGATGGTTCGCGCCGGTAAAGAATATAATATTAAAGTAGCCACTGAAGTTGCCAATGCCAATCATGTTGAGGAGGCCTTAAAAGCAGGGATTGACGCCTTATGGATTGGAGCACGAACAGTTTCAAATCCTTTTTCAGTTCAAGAAATCGCCGATGCTTTAAAAGGTAGCAATGTCCCTGTATTTATCAAAAATGCAATCAATCCCGACCTTAATTTATGGGTAGGCGCAATTGAACGAATACAAAATTCAGGAATCAAGAAAGTTACCGCCATCCATCGTGGATTTTCTTCTTATCAAAAGACGCGCTATCGCAACGAACCTTTATGGAATATTCCGATTCGTTTAATGCAAATTTTTCCTGATGTGCCTATTATGTGTGACCCAAGCCATATTTGTGGGAACACAGAATACATTCCGTATATCGCGCAACAAGCCCTTGACATGAACATGGATGGTTTGATGATAGAAACACATCCAGATCCCGAAAACGCTTGGAGTGACAAAGAACAACAACTCACTCCAAACGAATTAATTGATTTACTAAATAACCTGAATAATCGAGTTCAAAGTAACAATGAAAGTGATCAATATATTTTGGACGAATTAAGGCTTAAGATTGACGAATTGGATGAACTAATGGTAAATTGTCTTGCCAAACGTTTTCAAGTGGTGGAAGACATTGCGGCGTTCAAAAAACATAGAAACTTAACTGTGCTTCAAATTAACCGCTGGTCAGAAATTCTTCAACAACGAGTAGCAGAAGGAAAAGCCCTTGGTTTAAGAGCTGAATTTATAGTTGAATTATTAGAAATCATTCACAACGAATCGGTATTAAAACAAAGTCAGATTATAAATCAACCTCATCAAGTCAACAAAATCCAAACTAAAAACCACTAATTCAAAAAAGTCAAAATCTGTTTTGTTTTTAAAAATTTAGGTTGGAAAGATGAGTTAAAATA
>JADZFJ010000200.1 GCA_020849935.1 Crocinitomix sp.
AAAAAATACAAAATTCCAATTTTTAGACGGTATTTTCCCCGCATCGAAAAATGGCGATTTGAATACGAAGTATTGAAAGAAAAACTCCTAGCATCCAACAACGACACCCTTGATGAGGTTGCTCCGAAATTGATGAATCCTAAAAAAGAAATAAAATTACCTTTCCGTGTGGATTTGGTGATTGTTATTGGTATCACCCTTTTAATTATACTTGTCATCTTTTTTCTTAAAACCACTAAAAAATAATATTTAAATGAAATCAATTAACCTTTTTTTAATCGTCTTGTTCGTAGGTCTTCATTCGTGTAAAAACCCTGAAGAATTGGCAGTAGAAACCATAGAAAGTACCCCAAGTGCTACCCTCGTGAATGATTTTAACGCGTTTAACAATTCGGCACCAACTGGCATTACGGCGGTGGCAATTAAAGGAAATAAAATGAGTATAACGGTTCAGTATAATGGTGGATGTCAGAAACATAATTTTCAATTATTGGGTCACCGTATGATTTCAAAATCGTTGCCTCCACAACGAAGCATTCGTTTGTTTCACGATGCTAAAGGCGATGACTGTCGCGAATTAGTGCAAGAAGTGTTGGTTTTTGAAATTTCCGCTTTGGGGTATAACAACGAAGCAACCACCCTTATTTTGGATGGTTATGAACCACAAATTTTGTTTACACCTTCGAAATAGTCGATAGAGGTTTAATCAGCTCAAATAGTGGAATATAATTTAGCAAAATCTTTCGCAAAATACGTTAAGATCACATCTGCCCCTGCCCGTTTAATGCTCAACAACATTTCTGGCATTGCTTTTTCGTAAGACAACCATCCCTTTTCACAGGCTGCCTGGAGCATGGCATATTCGCCACTGACATTGTAAGCAGCAATCGGTAAAACACTGGATTCTTTGAGTAAATGAATCACGTCTAAATAACAAAGTGCAGGTTTAACCATTAAAAAATCTGCCCCTTCTAGTGTATCCAATTCTGCTTCGCGTAAGGCCTCAATTTTATTGGCAGGATTCATTTGATACGTCTTTTTATCGCCATTTTTTGGTGCTGAATCCAAGGCTTCGCGGAAAGGTCCATAAAATGCACTTGCATATTTTGCTGTATAAGACATAATCGACGTGTCTTCGAAACCATTTTTATCCAAAGCATCGCGGATCGCTCCAACCCGACCATCCATCATGTCAGATGGTCCAATAATATCAATACCCGCTTGGGCTTGACAGACGGCCATATCCGCTAAAATTGGCAAGGTTCGATCATTTAAAATGAGTCCATTTTCAACATAGCCATCGTGTCCGTCCGAACTGTAAGGATCCATGGCAACATCACTCATCAAAACAATGGATGGAAATCTTTCTTTTAATAGTCGAATTGCTTCTAAATAAAAATTTGAAGCATTTAGCCCATAAGAAGCCGTTTTATCTTTCAATTGATCAGGAACAGCAGGAAATAAAACGAAGGATTTTATACCCAACGGAATACAGGCATCAATTTCATGCATCAAATCACTTAAATTCATTCGAAAAATCCCCGGCATGGACCCAATTTCTTGTTTCTCTAAATGCGATTCGAGCAAAAATATGGGGTAAATGAGTTGAGATGGCCGCAAATAGGTCTCTTCAATCATATTTCGAATCACTTCGTTTTTTCTATTTCTTCGAGGTCTTATTTGCATGACATTTTTTTTTGCAAATTTACAATTAATGGTCAATTTCTGCCACATTTTTGACCTGGTTCATCATCGAATTAACAATGTTCATGCGGTATTTGAATATTTTATCGTTTACTATCATTAAATGTTTGAGTAAATCGATTTATTTTTTTAGTTTTGAAACAAATTAAAGCTATGAATTCTGCCTTTTCTTTATTATCGACCTTTTTTGTAGGTTTTGTCCTATTTTCTTGTAGCGGAGATGGTGTGGATGTATCATCTGATCAACCAGATAGCGATGAACTTATTGTGGTAACTGATGATGTTTTGGACTCGACAGAAGCCATGAACACGAACATTAACGGTAAAATATTCAGCATCCCATCGCCAATTCAGATGGTTAGTTTAATCAAAAAACAAGATGACGTTTATAACGAATCTGTTATGACCGATGCAGGGAACGTTGATAATTTTACTACAACCTTTAAACGAGCGATTAATATGGGAGTTTATGGGGCCGATTTAGGGTATGCGACCATTTATGAGAAAAATCTTCAAGCCGTTTCATACTTAAATTCAGTCGATAAACTTTCAACAGAACTTGGCATTGCTGGTGCCTTTGATGCCGATTTGGTACAACGATTTATCGACAATGGAAACAATCAAGATTCGATGCTCATTATTATGTCAGAAGGATACCGAAAAGGCGATCAATTTTTGAAAGATAATGAACAACATGATGTGGCTTCCCTTATCTTAACTGGGGGTTGGATTGAATCTATGTATTTTGCCACAACTTCATTTCAAAAAACAAAAGATCAAGAAATTGCGAATCGAATAGGTGAACAAAAAACAGCTTTAAAGACGATTGTTGACCTCTTGACGGACTTTAACGGAGAAGGTACCTATACCGATTTAATTACAAAATTGAAAGACTTACAAACTGATTTTGATAAAATTGAATTCAACTATGAATTTATTGAACCGGTAACGATTCCTGAAAAATTTCAAACCAATATCAGAAGCAAATCTTATGTCAAAATTGATGACAAAATTATTGCAAGTATTACCAAAAAAATTAAGACAATCAGAAACGAACTAATAGGATAACAATGAAAAAACTACTTTTAATACTCATATTATTCGTTTTATCTGGAGCAAGCTTTTCACAAGAATGTGATTCGTTAACTCGGATTTGCAATAAATTACTTTCTGCGGATGCAAAAAAAGGGAAAGTTTTTATTTCAGATGGACAGGTGTACAAAGCCTTTGTTGATGCTGAACAAGCGGCCGAATTTAAGGTAACTTTATATGGGGGATCAACCTATCGAATAGCAGCAACGGCAGGCGAAAAAGATAATTACGTGATCTTTAATGTTTATGATAAAGAACGAAATTTACTTTTTACGAACAAGGATTATAAAAACAAACCGTATTGGGATTTCAAAATCGACAATACCTTGGATTGTTACATTGAGGCGTATTTGGATGTGGACAAAAAAGTGTCAGGTTGCATAGTTGTGCTTCTTGGATTTCAAAAATAAAACAGATAAGTTTTCTCGTAAATGAGCCAACGAATATTAAAAGCCTTAATGCAATTGTTCGCAATTATTGCGAGAGTTGATGAAGAAATTGACATGCACAATCCTGTAACGCAGGGGAATGGCAGAAAAATTGTCCATGCTTTTTTGACCCAAGAATTAGGCTCGGCTGCAGTTGAAGAATATTTAAACCTTTTTGATGAATTTTTGATTGCTTATCAAGGCAAATCTGACAAAAAAGACGGGGTTCGAAAAAAGACTTCTGTTCATTCAGTAAAAGTATTACGGATCTGTACTCAAATAAATGAAGAATTAGCGCAACGCCAAAAAATGATTGTGTTGGTGCGAATTCTCGAATTTATCAATGCCAATGAATCGGTTGCAGATCAAGAATTAGAATTCGCACAAACCGTTGCCGACACGTTTAACTTGTCGATGGAAGAATACAATGAAATTAAAGATTTCGTTGAAACTCCACTTGGAAAAGTGATTGATGATTCAAATTTGTTGTACATCACAGGAAATCAAGTTGAAAATTTCGTTCACGCTAAACACATCTATTCAGAAGGCATTGAAGGAGAAATTCGAGTATTAAAAATTGAAAGCGTTAATTTTCATTTCTTTAAATATTTGGGGGAATCTGAATTGAATGTGAATGGGCAGCCTGTGCGACCGTATCGTCATTTAATTTTAAATCAAGGAAGCTCTATTCGATCATCGAAAGTGAGTCCGATTTATTACAGTGATATTATTGGTAAATTTTTGGCAGACAATACACAAACTAAAATTGTCTTTAAAGCTGAAAATGTTATTTACCGATTTAAGGGGGGGAATATTGGACTTCACAATTTTAATTTTGAAGAAGAATCTGGGTCTCTACTCGGAATTATGGGGGGATCTGGTGCTGGAAAATCGACATTGTTAAATGTATTAAATGGCAACTACACGCCAAATGAAGGGGCGGTGACCATTAATGGCGTTGACATTCATAAAGAAAAAAGTAAAATTGAAGGGGTCATCGGGTATGTTTCGCAAGATGATTTATTGATTGAGGAATTATCTGTTTACCAAAATCTATTTTATAACGCTAAACTTTGTTTTGGTGGCTTGAGTGAGCGAATGATTGCGAAAAAAGTATTATCCCTTTTAAAATCTTTGGGCTTATACGAAATCAGAGAGCTTAAAGTTGGAAGTCCACTTGATAAAACAATTTCTGGAGGACAACGAAAACGGGTAAATATTGCGTTAGAGTTAATTCGAGAGCCATCTGTTTTATTTGTCGATGAGCCAACATCTGGACTATCTTCACGTGACTCAGAAAATATCATGGACCTTTTAAAAGAGCTTGCCTTAAAAGGCAAACTTATTTTTGTGGTCATCCACCAACCTTCTTCGGACATTTTCAAAATGTTTGATAAATTATTGATTTTAGACGTTGGCGGTTATCCAATTTACAATGGAAATCCAGTGGATGCCGTGATTTATTTCAAAAATCTCATCAACCACGCAAAAAGTAATGAAAGTGAATGCCCTGTTTGCGGGAATGTAAACCCTGAACAGATTTTTAATATTATTGAATCGAAAGTTGTTGACGAATACGGCTCAATGACACAGCATCGAAAAGTATCCCCTAAAGAATGGAATGATCATTATTTAGAAGAACGGAAAAAGAATACGCATCTAATTGAACATGTTGGCAATGAAATTCCGGAGAGTACTTTTAAAAAACCAACTATTTTTAGTCAACTAGGTGTTTTCTTTATTCGAGATGTACTTTCCAAATTGACCAACAAACAATACATGATCATTAATTTGTTGGAAGCACCGGTACTGGCTTTTGTATTGTCATTCTTCGTGAAATTTTACAATAGCAATGAGGGGGACGTCTATACATTTAGTGAAAATCAAAACATCCCACCGTTTTTATTTATTTCGGTGATTGTTGCCTTATTTATCGGACTCACCGTAGCTGCGGAGGAAATTATTAAAGATCAAAAAATCCTAAAGCGAGAAAGTTTCTTAAATCTCAGCCGGGGCTCATATTTAGCTTCCAAAATATCGATCATGTTCATTATATCAGCCATCCAAATGTTGTTATTTGTGTTGATTGGTAATACAATATTGGAAATTAGGGGGATGTGGCTCGAATACTGGCTGATTCTTTTCAGTTTATCTTGTTTTGCGAACTTGTTGGGGCTAAATATTTCTGCAAGTTTCAATTCGGTCAAAGTAATTTATATCTTGATTCCAATTTTGATCATTCCTCAGCTACTTTTTAGTGGGGTGATTGTAAAATTTGACAAGTTACATCCTTTGTTTGGCGATGAAAGTGCCGTTCCGTTTGTGGGGAATGTCATGGCTTCTCGTTGGGCGTATGAGGCTTTGGCTGTCACACAATTCAAAGACAATGAATACAATGAGATTTTCTTTGAATATGAAAAAAATAAAAGTTTCGCCTCTTGGAAAAAGGATTATTGGTTGCAAGAATTAAATGCAGAATTAGATTTTGTAAAGACGAATTTTTCAGATCCAACCAAAAAAGAAGAATTAAAAATTTCATTTGAAATCTTAACCAATGAAATTGAAAGAGAGCAAACGTTTATTAAAAATTTAAAATGTGAGCAATGTTGTGATGAACTGAGTCTTGAGAAATTCAAACCAGAAACCTACGACAAAGTGAAGGATTATTTAAACATTCTTAAATCTCATTATAAATCAATTGTAGATAAAAATAGAATTAAAATTGACGCCAAAACAAAAGAAATTATTGAAAAAAA
>JADZFJ010000201.1 GCA_020849935.1 Crocinitomix sp.
AACGATGACAGGATTGTATTGTGATAATTATGTGTTAAAATTGGATGGCGATGGAAATTTTGAATGGGTCTTTAACACTAAAAGAGAACTTTTGTTATTCGAAAATCTCCCGGTACTAAAGAGAGATTTGGACGGAAACATCATATTTGCTGGCGTGTTTTATGATGAATGTGATTTCGATCCTGATTTAATCTCAACTCATATATTGAACGCTGATGCACCTTTTGCAACTTTTGTACAAAAATTGACAGCTGACGGAGAACTTATCTGGGCGCACAAAATTCCGCGCATCGGAACAAAAAATTTAACTATCGACAGTGAAAACAATATTCTATTAATTGGAGAGCATTTTGAAGAAGTTGATTTTGATTGGGGACCTGGCGAATTTACAATTGATCCTGAAGGTGTTTTATCAGCTTATGTATTAAAAATAACTCCGGATGGAGCGTTTGATTGGGTAAAACAAATTAAAGGTTCCGGAGAGGTCAAGGGAGTAGGAATAAAGGAAGATAATGAAGGAAATATCATTTATGCTGGGATGTTCAAAGACACAGCAGATTTAAATCCAAGCATAGACACCTTAGAATTTATTTCGAATGGAAACTTTGACCATTTTTTTATGAAATTGGATAATGATGGTAATCTACTATGGGCAAACGTTTTAGGTAATTCTTATATAGATTGGGCAAGGAGAGAAATTATTGTGAATTCATCGAACGAAATATACGTTAGTGGCGGTTTTAGAATAGATAGTCTTGATATTGATCCCGGGATCTCCGAACAAATGATTCAAAATTTTGGGCTTAATGATTTTTACATTTTAAAATTAACCGAGGATGGAGAATTGATTTGGTTCAAACAATCCAATGGGAATGATCACGAAAACATTACTTGCATGGCAATCGATCCAATTGACCAATTATACGTGGTGGGACAATTTGCCAATACAGTTGATTTTGATTTCTATCCGCTCACCGTCAACGATTTAACCTCGCCGCCTATGCAAACTTCTGAATATATACTTAAACTAAACAGTTGCGAATTTTATGGCGATACAATTAATGCAGAAGGTTGTAAAGTCTATGTCTCTCCATCTGGCGAAGTGTATTCAGAAAGTGGCACCTATTATGAAACTTTTACTAGTTATTGTGATTGTGATAGCATTGTCACGCTGAATATAACAGTTTGGGAATTAAACACTGCAATTAGTCAAGATGGTGCTTTGTTTACCGCTGTTGAAGACGAAATTGGTACAACTTATCAGTGGCTTGACTGTGACGATGATTATGCCATTATCCCTGGAGCAACTGACCAATTTTATTATGCGACAGAACCTGGAAATTATTGTGTAGCACTGACACTAGGCTCATGCACAGATACCACCGCTTGTTATACTTTTTCTCAGTTAGGTGAAACTTCGGATATTATTGAATTAAATGCTAAAATATACCCAAATCCTAACAATGGTAATTTTAATGTAGATCTCGGACAAAGCTACCAAACGGTTTTCATAACAATTACGGATGTTGCCGGAAAAATTGTGCTAAATTCTTCTTATCAAACGATTCAATCATTTGTGATTGAGATGGAAAAGGCACCTGGATTATATTTTCTTGAAATTAGAACCACGAGTGGTCAAGAACTAATTTCAAAACTAATTATTGAATAAAGGAGATTATAGAATTTTTAGTTAAATCCTAAGTTATCATTACTTTTGTCGTGATTTCGAAAAAATGATGACATTTAATCCTTCTCAAGAAAACCTGCCAATTGTCGAAGTTTTTGACGAGGTACGCGCGAATTTTTCGGTGGATCATAATTTGGTTTTGACAGCCCCTCCGGGTGCAGGAAAAAGTACTCTCCTCCCCTTAGCTTTGCTTAACGAGCCTTGGATGGAAGGGAAAAAAATTTTAATGCTTGAACCTCGTCGGTTGGCTGCCCGTGGAATTGCCAGTCGCATGGCGGAACTCACCAAAACAACTATTGGTGATTTAATTGGGTACCGCGTTCGATTTGATACAAAAGTGAGTGCGCAAACACGGATTGAAATTTTAACGGAAGGCATTCTCACTCGAATTTTACAAAATGACAATGCTTTGGAAAATGTTGGTTTGGTCATTTTTGATGAATTTCATGAAAGAAGTATTCATGCGGACATTGCCTTTACTTTTACACGAGAAACACAGGCGATTTTAAATCCTGATTTGCGGATTTTGATCATGTCGGCGACCATCAATACGAAAAAATTGACCGATTTGTTAAATTGCCCGTTGGTGGAAAGCCAAGGGAAACAATATCCTGTTTCGGTCATCTATGAAAACGAAGCAGATGAACATTTAATTGCTGAATCGTGTGCGGCAACGGTTACAAAAGCCTTGAAAGATCACGAAGGGGACGTATTGGTATTTTTACCGGGCGAACGTGAAATTGGTAAATGTGCGGAAATTCTTCGTGCCAAGACGGATTTTAAAACGGTAGTGGTGCATGAATTATACGGTCGATTGCCTCAAAACCAGCAAAATGCGGCGATTTTTCCTAATAAGCAAGGCAAAAGAAAAATTGTATTGGCCACGTCAATTGCTGAAACGAGTTTAACCATTGAAGGTGTGACCATTGTGGTGGATGCTGGTTTTAGCCGTGTCTCCGTTTTTGATCCTCGATCAGGCTTGTCGGGGTTAAAAACGATTCGATTGACCAAAGATGCTGCCGACCAACGAGCAGGACGTGCGGGCAGGTTAGCGCCCGGAATTTGTTACCGATTATGGTCGAAAGCGAGTCATGCAAAATTAGGGGAACAACGGATCCCCGAGATTTTAGAAGCTGATTTGGCGCCCCTAATGTTAAATCTCGCTAGCTGGGGAATTTCGAATGTCAACCAATTGGCTTGGGTAGACGAGCCACCGAAACACGCGGTGGACAAAGCAAAAAATACGTTGGAAGTGCTGGATGCGTTGGTAGATGGCAGAATTACCCCACATGGGAAAGCGATGAATGAATTGCCAACACATCCGCGGATTGCACATCTTTTATTGACTGCAAAAAAAGAAAATATTTTAGCCTTGGCCACCGATTTAGCGGCGATAATTGAAGAACGTGATCCTTTGCCAAAAGAAGCAGGAATTGACATCACCCTTCGAATTGAAGCATTAAGAAGGTACCGTAAAAATAAAGGAACTGGAGGTAAATTTGCTCAAATTGAACGTGTTGCCAGTCAATACAGACAATTGGTAAAATGTGAAGAAGAAAATGGAAGTTTTGATCCGTATGAGGTTGGTTTACTCTTAGTTCATGCCTATCCTGAACGAATTGCTTTTGCGAGACCGGGAAATAATGCGCAGTTTCAATTGTCAAATGGTGCTTATGCCATGGCCGGACACAAAGATGATTTGGCACACGAACCTTGGTTGGCAATTGCAAATTTAAACGATCAAGAAAATGGAATTGGAAGGATTTTCTTGGCTGCTCCCCTTAATCCCACCGACTTAAAACCATTTTTGCGCGAACATGTCGTCACTGAATGGAATACAAAAAAAGGTGGCGTGATTGCGAACAAAGAAATGCGCATTGGAAGTATTGTTCTTAAAAGCACTCCAATCGATCAGCCAAATTCGGAAATGATTGAACAAGCCTTGATTAAAGCGATTGAAAAAGAAGGAAAAACGCTTTTAAATTTTGATCAAAAAGTAATTCAATGGCAAAATCGAGTGGCCAAAATGACCGAGTGGAAAGTGGAAGGCAATTGGCCCGATGTTTCGATTGATAATTTATTGTCGACTTGCAGAGATTGGTTGGCGCCTTATTTAGTTGGGATTCGCAAAACGGAAGATTTGAAAAAAATCGATTTACTCAATGTTTTAAATTCTAGTTTGGCGTACGATCAGCAATTAATATTGGATGAATTGGCGCCTGCAGCGGTCAAAGTTCCGAGTGGATCTACCATTCATTTAGAATATGAAACCCATCGAACGGAACCTATTTTACCCGTTCGGATTCAAGAAGTTTTTGGCATGTTAAAAACACCCACGGTGAACGGTGGAAAAATAAATGTTTTAATGCACTTATTATCACCGGGATTTAAATTGGTGCAAACCACCAACGATTTAGAAAGTTTTTGGAAAAATGTCTATTTCGAGATTCGTAAAGAATTGCGAATTAAATATAAAAAACATGAATGGCCTGAAAATCCGCTAGTTCATCCGCCTACTACTGGTCCTAAAAAACGAATTCAACAATAAATAGCTTTGATTGGCTTCTTTAATTTTAAAAGTAGACGTTCTAATTGACGTGCAGACCAATTACTCTTACTTGCTTCTGCTAGATAAAATTCTCTTTTATCCTCATCGTCAATACGAATGATGGTTCGATAATGTGTCCAACTCAATTGCGAACGCAGTGCGTTCGCAATTGGAAAAAGTCTAAAAAATTGCCGATTCCTCTCCAATTACCGAACAGAAAATCCAGTACCAATTAGTGGTTGAAAATGTGCCGAAATAGTTTTGATAAGACAGCTCTTTAGCCAAGAAAATATAAAATAGTGTCACCCCAATAGAACTAATTTCACTTTTCTCCGTAAAGTAAACTTAACTGAATTTAAAATGAGTTTTATGAAATTGATTTCTTCTGGATTAATCGCTTTATCGGTACTTTTTATAGTTTTTAGCTGCGGAAATGCGCGGAAAATGACGGACGAAGTAACTGAAATTCCAACGTTCAATTTAGGCGACACGGTAGAAGTAAGTTTAAAAGCGATGGCATTATGTGCGGATGATTTGGATCTTTTTATCCAATTTGATTCATTAATCACCGATTCAAGATGTCCATTAAAAGCAAATTGTATTTGGGCGGGTAATGCGAAAGTAGAAATTGGCGTGAATTATAAAAAGCTCAAAGAATCGATTCAATTAGATACCGATAAATCAATGGTAACAGAAAAATCTGTATTTGGTTATACCATCAAATTAATTAATGTAATGCCCTACCCTGGCACGCCAAATTCAGAAAACACCACAAAAAGTATTCGAATTTGTGTCAAAAAAGACGCCTAACTTAATGTCTTCGAGCTGCTTCTTTTAAAGGTTTAAGTAAATACTCCAACCCATTTAATTTGATTTCATAAATGGAGGACAATAAAGCCCCCATCTTACCAGGCGGAAAACCTTTTGAATGATACCAAGACAAATATGGTTCGGGCAAATCACATAAAAACCAACCTTCATATTTCCCATAAGGCATGCGTGTGGTCACCAATTCGATTAAATGTTTTCGTTGCGCTTCTTGATCTAGGCCATTTGTCATTTGGTAAAGGTAATCATTTGCCCGAATTTAGTTAAGCCATCAAAATCAACAAAAACATTGGACAGTAACTTTGACCTTCTTTCTTAAGAAACATCACAGATTAATCCCTGTAGTCGTTATTAACCCGTGTAATTTGACCACCTATCGAAAAGTTAGTAATTAGGGCAAGAAATATCCGTTCTTATACCTAGATTTCGTAAATTTGCTCCCTTTTAATGACCACGACGTTACGCCACATAAAAACCTCAGGTTTAATCATCTTTTTGATGGTGCTTGTTTCACCAAACATGGTGTGGTCATTGGCTGATAAAACCAATCCTGTCATTCGACAAAATCCAACAAAATCGGAAATATTAATCACCAAAAAATCGCTTGGAAATGTTCAGTTTGTATCCAATGCTGTCGAAAATGATGTTAAAAATTACCACTTAAAATATATCGAACCAATTACCAGCGTCAAAGGCGCAACAAATGAGGTTCGTTTTACGGAAATTCCTACAAATCATCTTATAAAAAACATTCCCGCTAAAGTTTCGCCTTTAGGAGCCTTTAAACCAAAACCATATTCCGTTCATGGTGTCAAGAATTTAGATTTAAAAGCTGGATTGCCTAATAATCGGGTGCGGGCTTTGGTGGAAAGAAAAAACGGAGAAATTTGGGGCACAACCACTGGCGGAATTTTCAGGTTGATGACAGGAAAGATTGTTGGTTATTACAACCTCAATGGTTTTCCGGATTTTCCAATTACGGACATGGTTGAATTTGATGGAAAACTTTACATTGGTTCGTTCGGAAATGGAATTTACGAGTTTGACAATGGTATCCTTCGCATTGTGAATGCAAAAACCGGCTTCGATTCTGACCATATCCTTGATTTAGAAGTAAATGGAGATGATCTCTACATTGCAACGTATGGGAATGGGATCTATAAACTTAGTTTGACAAGACAATTATATAAAGTTAACCTCCCGGATTTGGAAAACACCTCGAAGGTGGTCAATTCAATGCATGCGTTTAAAAATAAATTGTATTTCACAACCGACAATGGTATCGGTGTCTTCGATGAGGAAAATTACAACGAATTAAACATCCTCGAGAAATATGGATTGTCTCCTGCCAACGTTTTTTGTGATTCAAAAGGAGTTATTTGGTTTTCGACTGTATCAAATCAATTATTCAAACTAAAAGACAACCAACTTTTTGAACTTATTGATGCCAAATTTGAAATGATGGCAAGTTTTATTGAAGGTACATCTGGGTTAATTTCGATTGGTCATAAAAATGGCGTGTCTACCCTTTTAAATGATTCATTGTTAATAGATTATGGTCCATCAAACGGCCTTGTAAATAGTTTAACAAACAAAATTATTCAAGATTC
>JADZFJ010000202.1 GCA_020849935.1 Crocinitomix sp.
ATTTGGGATGTTATTTCAGGAAAGATTATAGGCAAATTAGAAGGTCATGAAGCCGCTACAACCGCCTTACAATTCAACGAAAATGGTACAGCACTCATCAGTGCGGCAATGGATAAAAAAGTGATTTTATGGAATTTGACCAACTGGAAATTAATCGATTCATTGACCGTAAGTTCGCCTGTTAAAACCTTTACAAATAATCCAACGAGTGCTAACAGCTTTTTTTCGGGAGATGAAGCGGGAGATGTGTTTGAATGGAGTCAAGATTCATTTAAATCTCCAAAAAGGGTGTATCAACAAGGAAATGCGAGTAGCAAACTTGATTTTTACAATTCTACCCTTGTCAGTGGCGATGTTTCTGGAAACTTGCTAGTTTTTGATCGGTCAACGTTGAAAAAAGTCATTGAGAAAAAAATACATTTGGGAACCATTATCGGCCTAAACTTTTACAACGAGGGAAAAGGGTTAATTACCTCAAGCACGAATGGTAAAGTATATTTATGGGATTTGGCCAATTTAGTTGAAAGCAAAAGTTTTGATGCCTCTAACGCACTCGTTTCGGCATTTGATGCAAACATCGCTAAAAACTCTTTTGTAACCGTTTCTCAAAACACCATTAAATTGTGGAATTTGTCGGGCGAATTGGTGCATGAATTTAAAAGTAAAGTTGGCGTGGATGGCGAAGAGACAGAAATAAAAGCCATAAAAATTAGTCCTGATGGAAGTACCATGGCGAGTTCTGGTTTTCAGAGATCTCCTGTCCGAAAAACAAAAGATGATAAAAACATTATTCGAATTTGGGATTTAAAAAGAGGCACTTTGTACAGTTCATTAAAAGGAACTGTGAACCCAATTTATTCTTTCGATTTTCATCCAGAAAAAAACGAATTGATTACGCTTGGAAATGACAATATCCTCACTTTTTGGAATTTTAATTTGGCAGAAAAAATAGGCGAATTAAAATTACAAGAGCCCAAAAGAGAAATTGCACCCTTGCGATTAGGCGGCGATAAACCTGGCGATATCAAAATTGGGGACCTAAATTTAACCAAAGGCAAAAAAATTAAGAATACCTTAAAAGAAATTCGCCGAGGAAATGTGAGTGTACTGAAAGATCCGGGCAAAACAATTGGGGTTGGAATGGCCAAACGAATGTTTAAAGAACGATCCATCGTAAAGTTTTCGCAAAAAGGAAAGTACTTAATCACCAAATTAGACAAAGATGAAATTCGGTTGTATGAGTTTGAAAATGGAATTCCAATGTATAAGCAACCTCTTTTTTCCTATCAACTTTCGATTAATCAACTCTTAACTTCACCCGACGAAAAGTTCTTGGCTGTTTTAGGCGCAGGCGATTCGGCGGTTTCTATTATCGATCTTGAAACCAAAAAAATTCTTCGAAAACTTTCTACCCCAGCACCAAAAGACAATTTTAGGTTTATTTACGAAGCCAATTCCTTGGCATTTTCTCCCGATGGAAATTTATTTGCCGTCTGTTTTAATACGGGAAAAACCTTTGTGTTTAACACGTCAACGTGGAGCTTGGTTTTCGAAAATATCTTGCCTGATAATTTGGGTTATGTCGAAAGTCCGTTTGTGAATTTTAGCAAAGACGGTAAATACATGGTTGTAAAATCAATGTTAGGGCTAAAAAAATACGACACCGAAACCTTCAACATCTTTACCTCAGAACCATTAAAAATTGATGGATATTCGGCACCGATGGATAAACCTCAAGATTATGCCATCACCATTTTTGAAAATGAAATCTATTTTGAAAATTTATTTACTGGGGAGGTTAAAAAGAGTATCCGTGTAATGCCCGAACAAATTACCCACATTTCAATTAACCCAAGTGGGTTGGTTGGAATTACTTTTAAAAGCGGGCAATTCATTTTAATGGATCCAAAAACAGGCGAAGAAGTAGTTTTATTAGTGGCCGATGGCGATAATTACATCTTTAAAACCGCTGAAAATTTTTACAAGGTTTCTAAAGAAGGATACGATTTGGTGACCTTTCGAATCGGGAATCAAGCCTTTCCTTTTGAACAATTTGACGCTATTTTTAATCGCCCTGATTTGGTCTTAAAAAAATTAGGCTGTACCGATGAAGCATTAATTAAATTGTACGAACAAGCCTATTTAAGACGAATTAAAAAATTAGGACTTCAACCAACCACCGAGATTGTCTTGGCAGATATTCCAAAAACGGCTGTGTTAAACGCTGTTGAAATTCCTGCCATTACAGAAAAACCAAGTGTTACCGTCAACCTAAATTTGGCGGATAATACCTCGTTAAAATCATACAATATTTGGGTAAACAATGTGCCTGTTCATGGTAAAAATGGTAAACCAATTGTAGGTAAATCTCTTGACATTTCGGACGAAGTTTCTTTGGTACATGGACTCAACAAAATTCAAATAGCCTGCAGAAATGCCATGGGATACGAAAGTTTAATTCAAACCTTTTACGTTGAAAAAACAGGACCAAAACCTCCTCAAGATTTGTATTTAATTACCATTGGAACCTCTACCTACAAAGACACTCGATACAACTTAAACTACCCGAAAAAAGACGGAACAGATTTGTTGGAATTAATGCAAGCAAATACAGCAGGATTATATCGAGAAGTAAAGACCAAAAGCCTATTTAATTCGGAGGTAACACTTAAAAACGTCGAACTTTTAAAAGCCTTCTTAAAAGGCACCCAACCCAATGATGTGGTCATTGTTTTTGTGGCGGGACATGGAATTTTAGATGCCAATTTTGACTATTATTTCGGAACGTACGATATTGATTTCTCCAAACCCAACCTAAAAGGGTTAGCTTATGAAAAATTAGAGCAGCTACTGGATGGAATAAAAGCCAATCGTAAAATATTAATCATGGACACTTGCCACAGTGGTGAAGTTGATAAAGAAGATGTGTTTTTTGTAGCAGAAACCGATCAACCCGAAGAGGACGGAGACATTTCGTTTAGGGCTGTTGGAAATGGTGTTGAAGAGAACAAAACCAGTGCTACCCCATCCCGTTTAGCCGGCGAATTATTCAACGACCTACGAAAAGGCACTGGAGCAACTGTCATTTCATCCGCTGGTGGAGTTGAATACGCCATGGAAAGTGACGAATGGAAAAACGGTTTGTTTACCTACTGTATGCTCAACGGCTTAAAAAATCGCACCGCCGATTTAAATGGAGATGGCGTCATCATGCTCCTCGAACTTCAAGCCTACATCGTCGAAAAAGTAAGCGCATTGTCCCACGGCCGCCAAGTTCCAAATTCACGAATTCAAAACATCGAATTGGATTTTCCGGTTTGGTAATTAAAACCACCAAAACTAGCTGCGTAGGATATCCATCCTACGCCAAACCAAAATTCCGGCGATATTTATCGCCATTCAACCTACCCCACCAACAAGTTCCGCATATTCACCTTCTCATCAATAATTCTATACAAATCTTGAATAGGCACACGCTCTTGTTTCATCGAATCACGCTCACGAAGTGTTACGGTTTTATCAATTAACGATTCTTGATCAACAGTAATCGCAAATGGTGTTCCAATAGCATCTTGACGGCGATAACGTCTTCCAATATTATCTTTATCGTCATACTGACAATTAAAATCAAACTTTAAGCCATCAATAATTTCTCTTGCCAATTCTGGCATTCCATCTTTTTTCATTAACGGAAGCACCGCCACTTTGTAAGGCGCTAAAGCAGGTGGAATTGAAAGAACAACCCGCGTCGTGCCATCTTCCAAGGTTTCATCTTTATACGATTGAGAAAGCACTGCCAAAAACATTCTGTCCAAACCAACCGACGTTTCTACGACGTAAGGAATGTACGATTCATTTAATTCAGGATCAAAATAGCGAAGCTTTTTACCAGAAAACTCTTCGTGTTGTTTCAAATCAAAATCACCCCGCGAATGAATCCCTTCCAATTCTTTAAAGCCCATCGGAAAATCAAATTCAATATCCGCCGCAGCTTTGGCGTAATGTGCTAATTTAATATGGTCGTGAAAACGGTAAGCATTTTCGCTAAAACCAAGCGCTTTATGCCATTTAATTCGATAATCTTTCCAGTATTCGTACCATTTACCCTCCTCACCCGGACGCACAAAAAACTGCATTTCCATTTGCTCAAACTCACGCATTCTAAAAATAAACTGACGTGCGACAATTTCATTTCTAAACGCTTTTCCAATCTGCGCAATTCCAAAAGGAATCTTCATTCGCCCCGATTTTTGCACATTTAAAAAATTAACAAAAATCCCTTGTGCCGTTTCTGGTCGCAAATAAATTTTAGACGATTCGCCCGAAACAGAACCCAATTCAGTAGAGAACATCAAATTAAACTGTTTCACATCCGTCCAGTTTTTAGATCCACTTAGGGGGCAAACAATTTCCAATTCCTCAATCAATAATTTTAAATCGTCCAATT
This sequence comes from Crocinitomix sp., assembly GCA_020849935.1. Lineage (GTDB taxonomy): Bacteria > Bacteroidota > Bacteroidia > Flavobacteriales_D > Crocinitomicaceae > Crocinitomix. The sequence continues at coordinate 4,448 of JADZFJ010000202.1, forward strand.
TATCATTGGTCAAGGCGTCGCGCATGCGGTTTTCAATTCCAGTAATCTCCTCTTCCCTTCTTAAAATAGTTGGGTTGGTGGTTCTAAATTCATGCTCATTAAAGGCATCTCCAAATCTCTTTTGCCCCTTCTCCACCTCTTTATTATTTTTTTGGCGAATTTTCTCAATATGTTCCTCAATCAACACATCGGCGCGGTATCTTTTTTTAGAATCTTTATTGTCAATCAACGGATCGTTAAAAGCATCCACGTGGCCAGACGCTTTCCAAACTTGCGGCGCCATAAAAATTGCGGCATCTAGGCCCACAATATTTTCGTGCATTTGCACCATTGCTTTCCACCAGTAATTTTTGATATTATTTTTAAGTTCAGCCCCCAATTGGCCATAATCATACGTGGCACTTAAACCGTCGTAAATCTCACTCGATGGAAATACAAACCCGTATTCCTTTGCATGTCCAATAATATCTTTTAGCCTATCCTCTTGCGTTGCCATTCTTTGTGTCGTATTAATTCAGAAAAGATTTCCCTTCCCCTTTTTTAGTAAAAATAAATTTTGCCACAAATATATACAATCAGTTATAAATGTACTGTGTTCAACCAGCATAAACAATTTAAAAATTTGGGCGTTCCCCCGACGCTCTTGCCATTACTCTACTGCGTGTCGTAATTGCAAGAGGTCTGGGTCGTGTCATCCACTGTAGTCCCGCTCACGGTAATTTCGAGTACCTCAATCACCGTAAGCAGCAGCTGCCGTTTCTACCACTAACGCGGCGAATTGGATTGATTTAAGCTCATTAACTAAAATAAACAATTATGATTACCTTATTTGGTAACGTTACGTTTGAATTGGATGAACAAAATATTTGGTTTTAGCTAGATTTAAGATATCATTTAAAAATTTTTTATCACGAGTTTTCCAATACTTTTTCATTTTCAAACCAATTTCTTCAACCGCATAAACTGCTAATTGACCATAAAATCAACCCGTTTCTTTCCGAAGATCTATTATCGGTTGGAGTTTTAGGGTGTTTTGCCTTCGCCATCAATCCACGGGCTGTTGATTTTAAAAACGTGGTATCGTAAATTTAAGCGTCAAAGGCAGTAGCTTATTTGAAGTGAAAAATCACAGATTTGAACACCTATTTCAACGCTGCAACACTCGGCAAACGAGTTAATATTATTGATAAAGCTCTTTCAAAAATTCAATAATTTTATCATTTTCAGCAATATCTAATGCAGTTTGTCCTTTTTTTGTTATTCTTTTACCTACATCCGCCACAACCAATTTAGCTAATCTTCCCGGCAAAGGGTTTAATGGGTTTTCTGTCACTTAATCTTCAAAACTCATCAAATAAGCCTTAATTTTTTCGTCCGTAGCCAAATCTAAAGCTGTTTGTCCGTCATGGTTTTTGATATCTAACCTAGCTCCTTGAGAAATTAAGTATTTAATCGCTTCTAGTTGTCCTTTTACTTCATCGCAACCAAAGCAAAAAGCCATGGTCATTAAAATGGTATTCCCTGTTTCAGGATTTTGCCGGTTAAAATCATAACCCATATCGCCTGCTTGTTTAAAAAAATCAATACAATCTGTACAATTATTATATACATCTGGTAAATACGCACCCAGTTCTACTAAATAAAGCACCATTTCTTGATTCTCCAACATAATGTAAAATTGTAAAAAATCATTTCGTTCCTCATCTGGAATATCCAAGGTCAAATAGTATTTCACATATTCCATGGAATCACATGATTTCATATAAGTTGATAAATGGTTAGCCATATACCCTAACGGTGAACTTCTTTCATCTTCGCACGCAAGCATTGGGTTTCCACCATTCTTTAAATAATCCATTACCACTTCATAGTTGCCAGTATCCAACGCCGCCATTATGGCAAATTCTTCTTCAGTACAAGGAGTTCTATCCCCATTAAAGAGTTTATCGAAAACTCCTTCTTCAATTTTTTGAGTAAGATTATTCGAATCACGCTCCTGATTGGATGCGCAGGATGAGACATTTATTATAACGAGTACTATGAATATAATTTTTCGATTCATATTTCAATTTATTAAATTTTAATGAGAATGTGGTACAACAATTGCACTCGTCCCTTTTAAAAGTTTTATTTTATTTTTTTTATCAGTTGCCCAATCAATTATAATATCGTGCATCCAGTCCGTATCTATTGGGTGAACAAAATATTTGGTTTTAGCCTCTAATATCATACTAATTTCGCCAATTCTTGTGTCTAATTCCGAAGGATTTTTCAAAAACTTTTGGTATAATTCATTTAACTTATCATTGACTTCGGGAAGAGTCTCTACACAAATAATGGTAGGCTGAAATTTGGCAATCATTTTTGATATTTCCCTAACTTCTTTGTGTAGTTCTTTGTTTTCTTCATCAAATTCTGTTGTGCTGGCATCCGTCGTCTCCCCAAAATGGAATGTACCAAAATTCAAAACTTCAATTTTTGATGATTTCAAACTGTCTATTTATTTTGTTTG
>JADZFJ010000203.1 GCA_020849935.1 Crocinitomix sp.
CATAAGTCATGAGTAGAGGTGAGATTTTGGAATAAATCCAAAGTCAATAAAAATACAATTTTGAAAATCTCAATGATCCTGATTATCCTTAAAAACTAGGATGATTTTTGGAGTTAAAGAAAATCAAATAATTTCATTAAACAAATAGTATAAAAAACTGAATGTTATCATATTTCCAATTTTATGCTTTATCTCATATTTTGTAAAGTTCATTCATATCACCTTTGACATCTAAGAATACAAAACAATTATACTATGAAAACAATAAAAAAAATTGTTGTACTGATCGGAGCAACTATACTTTCAGCAACGGCATCTTATGCTCAACTAAAAATTACAGGTGAGGTTAGGCCACGTTTTGAATACCGGCACGGCTTTCAAACATTAGCAGATTCTGCTATGCGTCCGGGTGTATTTGTGGATCAACGCACTCGGATCAATTTTGAATGTAAAAAGGAAAAAATAGAATTTAAAGTTTCCATGCAGGATGTGCGTGTGTGGGGAAGTCAAAGTCAATTAGTAACCAATGAAGACTATGGAATTTCAATTCACGAAGCTTATGGTATTGCTCATTTAAATGACAATTGGGCTCTGAAATTTGGTCGTCAGGAGTTGGTCTATGATGACCACCGTATGCTGGGAAATGTCGACTGGGCACAGCAAGCCAGAAGCCATGATGGTCTGTTATTTCAATATAAAAAGGACAAATTGAAATTGGATATTGGTGGAGCTTACAATCAGGATATGGCTCAAAATAACACCACCAGTTACACCGTTTTAAAAAGTTATAAATCGATGCAATTTGCTTGGGCCAATTATAAATTCAGTGATAATTTCAACACCAGTTTTCTAGTTTTGGGAGTTGGTCAACAAGTCAATTTTGTGAATACCGCTGGTGTTGATGATTATCAAGACAATTATACACTTACTGCTGGTACGCGTATTACCTTCAAAAAAGATAAATTCGGGGCGAGTTCAAATCTTTATTATCAGTTGGGAAGTACAAATACTTTTCCTGCAAAATCTGTGAGCGGCTACTTACTGAATATTGATTTATCTTACCAGATTAAAGAGCCTTTCAAGGTGTTTGCGGGTTTTGAAATGATCTCTGGAAATAGCCAAACAGACACATCATCTTCGTACAAGAAAGTGCAGCACGCGTTTAATCCGTATTTTGGAACAAATCACAAATTTAATGGATACATGGATTATTTCTATGTAGGAAATCATGCTGGAAGTGTAGGGTTGAATGACGCTTATTTAGGAGTTGAGTTCAAAAAAGAAAAGTATAGTGTTGAGCTTGCCGGTCATATTTTTATGTCGCAAGCGGATATACTCGATACGGATAAATTGGTTGCAACCGGAAATTATACAGCTATGAGTCCATATTTAGGAACTGAAATTGATCTCACTGGAGGATTTCAAATTACACCCGGTGTTCAATGTAAAACGGGCTATTCACACATGCTTGGAACCGAATCTATGCGTGCCATTAAAGGAGGTTACTTAGACGCAATTTCAAATTGGGGGTATATTTCCATCATTTTGAAACCAGTACTATTTGAACAAAAACCATAGATTACTACTAATTAACAATTAGCCAAAAGGTGGATTAGCTTATAATCCACCCTTTTTGTTGAATGTCTTGTAATTTTCTGATATATGTCATATTTTAAACTTTGAGACCTACCGATATTTACACTAAGACAAAACGGTCAACTTAATAAGTATGAAGATAATAGATAAAGATGGCAAACGAATAGACGGCAAAGCTTCTGATCAGGAAATTAAAAAGAAATTAAAGGAAGAAGACCCTATTCTAAGGAATGCGGTAAAAGACGAGAACCTTGAAGAATATTCGCCAATGGATCCTCCTGAAGCATAAGATACTGAGCGCGCCCGAGTGAAGGGATTAGACATGTACAACCTAAATCCAGTACTCAACGATTTGATCAGCGAACATAAAGAATTGCTTGAAATTGTGGCTAAGTTTGACGTCGCATTGACTGATTTTAAAACAGCCAAGTATATTCTAAATGATGATACAAATCAAATTTTTAACCAATTCTTTAATTATTTGGACAATGAAATTTTGCCTCATAACAAAAAAGAAGAACGTTTCTTGTTTCCTCTTTTGAATGAGCGAATGCTTGAAACGGGCGAACATGGTTTGGATAACATCACTGCGGTTGATTTGATGGAAGATGATCACGTGAAATTTGTTCAGCTTGGAAGTTTGGTGTTTAATTTCTTAGGTCTCGCAGCTCGTCTACCAGATGGTCACTCGCGCTATCTAGTTCTGGACATAGCTTATCATAATGGAAAAGAGCTTGCAGAATTATTAAGATTACATGTTTTCAGAGAAGACAATACTATTTTTCCACTCGCTCAAAAACTACTCACCAAAGAAGAACTTGACTCCATCAATGAAAAATTAACTCATGTCAGCGCAACCTGAAAAATTAATTGATAGTTTTGGCAGAGTCCATGATTACCTGCGGATTTCGTTGACCGAAAGGTGCAATCTGAGGTGCTTTTATTGCATGCCCGAAGAAGGAATTGCGTTGCGCGAAAAATCTGTCTTTATGTCCGCGGAAGAAACTTTTGCAATTGCAAAAGAGTTTGTGTCAATGGGTATAAAGAAAATAAGACTCACTGGCGGAGAACCTCTGATCAAAAAAAATGTTTCAAAAATTCTTCATGATCTGGCAAGTTTAAATATTGAGCTTGCAATCACAACCAACGGTATATTAGTTGATCAATACCTGAATGATTTCAAACAAACTGGTTTGCGGGCGGTAAACGTAAGTCTTGATTCATTAGACGAAAAAAGCTTTGAGCGCATTTCCAGGCGTAATTACTTCCAACGCATTGTAAGCAACATTCATTTGCTGGTTAACGAAGGTTTTCAAACTAAAATTAACGTCGTGGTAATGCGTGGGGTGAATGATCATGAAATAATTGACTTCATAAATTACACGCGTGACCTTCCAGTGCAGATTCGTTTCATTGAATTTATGCCATTTGATGGAAATAACTGGAATTGGGAAAAGAAAGTCTCCTTCAACGAGATTATGCAACGAGTATATACTAAGTTTGGCTACGATGATATCGAACATCTTTTATCCAAACCAAATGACACGACTAAAAATTACAGGATCAAAAATTTTCAAGGATCGTTTGGAGTAATCAGTAGCGTCACTAATCCATTCTGTGATACCTGTAACCGTATCAGACTCACAGCAGATGGCAAAATAAAAAATTGCCTTTTTTCGCAAAGTGAAACAGATTTACTCAGTGCCTTCAGAAATGGAGAAGCGATTCGCCCGCTCATCATCGACACGGTACTTCACAAGAAAAAATCGCGCGGAGGAATTGATTCCTTTGAAGATCCAGATAATCGAAAATTATTTCAAAACAACCGCAGTATGACCACTATTGGTGGATAATCTTTAACTCTAAAACGAATCTATTTGCACGTTTATAATTGCCTGATTTCACAAAACTTAGTTTTGTTTGTGGACAACACTTTTCTGGTCATTGAGTCGCCAATAAATCATCCGCACAGCTATTGCGAGCGTATCCAGCTGTCTTTCGAAATCGCGTGGAATATCTACTGAAGTCTTTCAAATCTTGTCGTTTTACACAGTTCATAGAGATGATCTGGAGGTTTCGGACATGCTCAAAAACCCAGAAATTACAAACTTTTAAAGGAGTCATAAGCAAAAAGCTGATTGACAAAAATGCATTCATTAAAGTGACCCTGAAAATCTCAACTTTGCTTACCTTTGTTCCCAAAATAGAAAAATTTGACTTAAGCCAGTTGCTTATAGACGGAGATGAAATTATTGCTGTAGTGCTCAAATCCGACTGAATAAAAAGAAAGTCTATGAAAAGTTTTATTAAACAATGTTGCTCCAGCGCCTGGCTGGATCTGATTAACTCAAGCAGCATTCAAGTTAAAATTAGTGCAAAAGAAAATGTTTTTCTTGCTGGCGATAAAGCAGAAGGCATTTTTGAAATAATTTCAGGGAAAGTTAAAGTCACTTCAAAAGATAATTTAGAAAATGAATCGTTAATAAGACTTGCTGCCGACTCCGATATTCTTGGTCACCGTGGTATCGGGGGTGATTGGATTTATCATGTAACTGCCACTGCACTTGAAGATACTACCCTCCTTTTTATTCCGCGCAAAACGTTTGAAATTCTCGCACGCACCAATCCAGAATTCAGCTATAAAATGATGACCTTATTTGCAGAGGAATTAAAACATGCAGAAGAAAAAACGCTTCACCTGCCTATGATTAATCGTGTGGCCAATGCAATCTTGATGAATTACAATGCCTTTGGTGCTGACGCCAAAACAGGCGAGTTGAATTATACGTTGTCACGTCAGGATTTTGCAAATCGCGCTATCACAACTTATGAAAGTACTGTTCGAGCGATAGCAGAACTGAAAGCAAAAAAAATTATTGATACGAATAATAAGACCATTTTCATCAAGAATCTGAAAAACTTGCAGCAAATTGCTTCAGTAAAATAATCCCGATTTACTATTTTGATTACTATGATTTGC
>JADZFJ010000204.1 GCA_020849935.1 Crocinitomix sp.
CACACGCTTACTATCATGAATAGCTAAGAAGCCTGAAGTATATACATCAACGGCGTAGCAAGGGAGTAAAGCTGCTCGGAATTTTCGGTTCTGAAATTAGTTTGCCATGATTTAATGTTATTAACAATTTATTTAGTTTTATAAAATATTTGTTATATTTGTTATACCAAATAAAAATATATACACTATGAAAAAAGTCATTTTTACGCTATTTATGTTAGCAGGGGGGGGGGTGATTCTTAGCACTTTAATGTCATCTGGAGGCTCTACAGGAGGTCAGGTAACGTATGAACAAGCGCCGCCAATACCAGAGAAAATATTTCTGCAAAAGCTGTCCTCAGCTACAAGCAGTGGGGCAACGATGATAATGCGCATCCAATATGTTGCTGATTCGTTGTTACCTGATGAACTTGATATTTTTGAAAATAGTATCCATACAAAAACATTAAAAGATGATGGCGTATTTCCTGATATTGTGGCAGGAGATTTTATTTATGCCACTTACCTCGTCCAAAGTATTACAGGTTTCTTAGGAATAGTAAGTACACTTGAATCACAACTTGCAACCAATGGAGGAGTATATAAATTTATAGGACATGATGGTGAATTTATAAATAAGGGTAGAATATCAAAATTTGATTCGGCGGCTTTTAACCGTAACATTGAGGTAGAATTTCCGGTGGAATTGCTTAACGTTACAACATGCGAAAGTACCATCTTAAAGCAAAACTCGCTTTTTATTACTGATTTAGCTGTGGTTGAAGATCCTTCACGAACCTTTCAATTTGCCCATACGCAAATCAATGATAAGCTAGATGCTCTCGATGATGTGCCGGTTGCGGCGGTAGGCAACCCTGATGGAGCTTGGACATTCGGAGTAATGATGAAAAATATGGCAAATCAATCTTTTACTGGAATTCCCCCCCTGGAATTTATCAGGGAATGGTTAAAAACATATACTGTTGATCAGAGTATAGGAACTTTTGCTGCCGGGGGTAATGCAAATAATGCTATTGCATACAATAATGCATTGAAACGGGAACAGGTATTTAAGCATTTGATTGCACCCTGGATATTGAAGGCATGGACTGTCGGTTCTCCTCCTACTTTGATGCAAATAGAGGGTGGGTTTGAACAATATTGGGACCAACTGGACGAAACCAGCATGCTTAGAAATGCACCCTTTAAATTGATGGCAATTGTGAATAGGATAGATGTAAGGGGTAATCCAGCTTACAACCCTGGAATTACCAATGCTGGGGAAACAAGGTTTATCTTTACATTAATAAATCCGGAAACAGGTGAGCCTCCGGTGCATGATAATCTTTTTTTCCCTCCGTCAGGAACACCAACAGGTGTAATTGATTGGGTGGGTATGAATGTTATTTTGGAATACGGTAACCCATTTTCAACAAACTGTGATTTACAGGCATTCGCACAGCAATGGTATAATTTATCACTTGAAACATTAGGATCATCCGATTACAATGATTTGCTTGAAGCTATTACAAACCAAGTGACAGATGCAAATGCAGGAGGTACTAAAAATGAAAACAAAAGTGCATTAAATCAGTTGCGTACTAATGAAAAGATATTTGATCGTGTAGATGATAATGCTGGGGAAGACTGGGAGGAGACGGACTGGCAGTTCCGTCAGTTTGAACTCAATAGTACGGGGTACCTTACACCTGCTGTGCTAACCAATACCCCTGTTGATGAAGATGACGCGACCCATGACCTTGCTGGAAGCAACTATCATACCTATAATCACGCAAAAAATATTAATTTATTTGAAGCCACGGCTCCTGGATATAATTTGCTGGATGTAAATAGTGACTTTTTGCTCAATTGGATTTATGGCCCCTATGGAACGTCTATTAACAGACACCGCGTTAAAATTGGGATGCATAACTTGCCTGAAGAGTATTTAGCCGGTGTTGCCAGAATGTACAGAGAGATGACACATTATTTTGATTTTCTTTGGGATTGGGCACCTGTAAATGTATACAACGAAGATTCTTATATTGAAAGTTCCAATAATCCCAATTTATTGGCAAAAACGATAAGGCATCAAATTTCAATTAATACTTGTCAGGGATGTCACAGTGGTGAAAATAAAACAAATTTCACACATGTTTACCCAAGAGGCTTTGGAGAAGAAGCGAATTATTGGGATCCTACACCGAGTGTCGTTAATATCAACTTGTATTCGGGAATTCCACCATTTCCAATGGTCACTAATTCAATAGATGACAGATTTGAAGTAGGTGGACCAACGTTACCTACATTATTAGCAAATAGTGGAACTACATATCAAACCTATGGCGGGGCTTCGCATGAGAAGAATCTAGATTTTGCCGAAAAAACCACAAATACAGTTAATCAAGTGGTTTCACCATTTCTGACGGGCAGGAAGTATTCGAATAAAGTTACAGGTAGTTGGGAAGATGATGAATTGAATAATAGTAATAGTGGAGTGGAATATGTGCCCGGCGCTGTTAATTTTCTGGCTGACAACCAATTAACTGGGC
>JADZFJ010000205.1 GCA_020849935.1 Crocinitomix sp.
GATGTAGTAATTATTGGCTCAGGTCCTGGTGGTTATGTAGGAGCAATCAGATGTGCTCAACTTGGTTTAAAAACAGCCTTGATTGAAAAATACTCGACACTAGGTGGAACGTGTTTAAATGTTGGATGTATTCCATCAAAAGCATTGTTAGATTCTTCTGAGCATTTTTTTAATGCGGCACACAATTTTGAAAAACACGGAATTGAAATTAATTCGCCAAAAGTTAACATGCATCAAATGATTGCGCGTAAAGCCGAAGTGGTGAAACAAACGTGTGATGGGATTCAGTATTTGATGGACAAAAATAAAATCGACGTTCACACTGGTGTGGGTTCGTTTATTTCCAAAAATGAAATTAAGGTGACTGGTGCGGATGGAAAAGAAACAGTGTTAGAAGCGAAAAATGTAATTATTGCGACTGGTTCAAAACCAAATTTCTTTCCAGGAATGGAACCAGATAAGGACAGAATCATTACCTCAACCGAAATGCTCAACTTGGAAAAAGTAGCGCAAAACTTACTTGTAATTGGTGGTGGTGTGATTGGCCTTGAATTAGGTAGCGTTCACGCACGCTTAGGCGCAAATGTGAATGTCATTGAATTCGCAGATTCGATTCTTCCGACTATGGACAAATCTATTTCGAAAGAAATGACGAAAGTGTTGAAGAAAGAAGGATTTAAATTCAACTTCAATCACCGCGTTCAAAAAGTTGAAAACACTGGGAATGGTGTAAAAGTAACTGCTTTGGATAAAGCTGGAAAAGAAGTTGTTTTTGAAGGAGATTATTGTTTGGTGGCTGTTGGTAGAAAACCATATACTACTGGTCTTGGCCTAGAAAATGCAGGAATAGCAATGGGTGAAAGAGGAATGATTGCGGTAAATGATCACCTTGAAACCAATGTACAGGGAATCTATGCCATTGGTGATGTGGTAAGAGGAGCAATGTTAGCGCACAAAGCTGAGGAAGAAGGGGTTTATGTGGCTGAATTAATTGCAGGACAAAAACCACACATTAATTATAACTTAATTCCTGGTGTTGTTTACACGTGGCCAGAGGCTGCTTCAGTTGGAAAAACGGAAGAAGAATTAATTGCGCAAGGTGTTAAATACAAAGCTGGTTCGTTCCCAATTAAAGCGTTAGGTAGAGCAAGAGCAAGTATGGATGTCATGGGTATGGTGAAAATTTTAGCGGATGCTGAAACGGACGAAGTATTGGGCGTTCACATGGTTTCTCCACGCGCGGCGGATATGATTATGGAAGCGGTGACTGCAATGGAATATCGCGCGTCTGCCGAAGATATGGCACGAATTTGTCACCCGCATCCAACTTATACTGAAGCAACGAAAGAGGCTGCCTTGGCGGCTACTGCTGATCGAGCTTTGCATATTTAAGGCTAAAGTAAGGTTAAACAAGAAATCCACTTAGTTCAATTCATTCGCCGATGTCGCAGTTAAAAACGGGAGTGTTACTCATTAATTTAGGTACTCCTGACAGTCCTTCTACTCGTGATGTACGGAGTTATCTTTCTGAATTTTTGAATGATCCGCGGGTAATTGACATCAATGCGGTTGGTCGTGCGATTTTAGTGAATGGTATTATTGTTCCTTTTCGTGCGCCAAAATCGGCCAAAATTTACAAAGAACTCTGGCAACTTTGGGGTGGTAACTCTCCCCTCCTAACCTACGGACTTCAATTAAAAAAGGACCTACAAAGTAAATTTGATTTAGCCGATAATGTCACGGTCGAATTTGCGATGCGGTATAAAAACCCTTCGCTTCCGAATGTCTTAGAAAAAATGCAAAAAGTGGGATACGATCAATTGATTATTCTACCTCTTTTTCCACATTATGCAAGTTCTTCGTCAGGTTCGGCAATTGAAAAAGCAATGGCGATTATCCAAAAATGGTGGGTGATTCCAGAAATTAAAATTATTCCAAGTTTTTACAATCATCCCGGATATATTCAAGCGTTTATCGAACGTGGCCAACAGTTTGACCTGAAAAACTATTCGCATTTCATTTTTAGTTATCATGGCTTACCCGAACGTCAAATTGATAAAGTTCATCCTGAATTAACATGCGCTTCGTGCAATTGCGATCGACAATTTAATGCCGATCAAACCTATTGTTACCGCAACCAATGTTATGAAACTACCCGTTTAATCGCAGAAGGTTTAGGAATTTCTTCGGAAAATTATACCGTTTCATTTCAATCAAGACTAGGAAAAACGCCTTGGCTTAAACCATATTCAGACCAAGTTCTAAAAGACCTTGCAGCAGCTGGACACAAAAAAATTCTGGCATTTTCTCCTGCTTTTGTTTCAGATTGTTTGGAAACCTCTATCGAAATTGGCACCGAATACCAAGAAATTTTTACGCACGCAGGTGGAGAGAAAATTGATTTAGTTCCTAGTTTGAACGATTCTGAAACATGGGTAACAGCGGTTAAAGAGTTGATTACGTCCAGAATTTAAAAAACTACGAGTAATTAAGATGAATTTGTCGTTCAGAAATTGAAGATAATCCCAAAATAAAATTCTTTCATTACAGACAACTCTTGGTTAAAATCCACGTCTCTAATTGGACTTTGATAAAACTAAACAGTTTGATTTTTAATCAACTAATTAAATAAAAGAATACCTATGAAAAGCTTCCACTCGAAATTAAAATTAGTCGCACTTTTAACGATTTGCTTGTTCAGCGCTTCGGTCAACGGTCAAGATGTAGAGGTAGCTCCCCCATCAAAAATAATCCAAGAGTTAATGTTAATTGACCATAAAATTTCATTTAACGCCGAACAAATGGATGTAAATTCGGTTAAAGTAACTGTTATCACGGAAGTTGAAAAAAAAATAGCCCCTGAAATGTCTATCGTTGAAAATGAAATTGCTTTTATCACCATTGATTTCAGTAACTGTGAAAGTGGTGATTATTTGATCACTGGAAAAAGGGGGGATATGGAAATAACCTATCTCGTAAAACATATAAAATAATCACACCATGAAAGCGCTCAAAATAATTGGAATTTGGATTGGTTTAATCTTTGTCTCTGCCTCATCATTTGGCCAAGTGGTTGATGTGATCCCTGTAAATCTTGTTGGTTCTTCTGATCCTATCCCTGGTCCGGACGCCTTTATTATGCATCCTTTCACTCCTTCTCCATTAAGTGGTACCTATCACGGCGGAACGTCTTATGGAGAGGATGAAAAATGGGGGTATAATATTACAGGATTAACGCCTGGTGATTCCTATAATTTGACCATATATTATATGATGGACGTCGTGCAATTAACGCCCATCGATACGCGTGTTGGAAATTTGACCATGTCAAGTGGTGCTCCATTAAGTACAACATTGATTCCTTTTGTGATACCAGCCAATTGGAGAATTTGGTACACACTGACAACCACGTTTACAGCCGTTGCTGCTACAGACCGAATTGATATTGAATCGTTTAGTGGCAGTGATAATTCTACTTGGCTTTTTACAGACATTGCGATTGATGGAGGCGGAGGTTGCGAAGACCTTACGATTGTCGCTTCGGACACTGAAATTTGTATTGGTGACCCTGTGACATTGACCGCAACATCGACCACAGGTGGAACTGTAACTTGGGATGGTGGTGTGACAAATGGTGTTGCATTTACCCCAGCTTTGCCGGGAACATATACCTACACTACAACCAGCACAAGTCCTGATGATTGTCCTTATTCTCAAACAATCACCGTGAATGATTTTCCAACGATTGATGCTGGTCCAGATTTAGAAATTTGTTTAGGTGAAGATGTTACCCTGACTGGCAGCGGTGCCGGTGTTGGAGGTGACTATGTCTGGGATTTAGGTGTGGTTGATGGGGTTGCTTTTGATCCGTTGGTTTCGAATACCTATACCGTGGTGGGAACTACCGCCGCTGGTTGTTCGAGCGATGATGAAGTAACTATTACCGTTAATCCTTCCATGACAGTTTCGTTTTCGGGCGATGAGTTGATTGGTTGCACCCCGTTCACCGTTAATTTCACGTCTTTGGTTCCAGGTGCCATTTATAATTGGAATTTCGGAGATGGCGGAAGCTCAAATGCCGCAGCTCCTTCTCATACGTACTTAACCGCAGGTGAATTTACGGTTTCTTTAGATATGACTAATGCGGATGGGTGCACAGGTTCAGTCACTTATATCGATTATATAACAGTTGTTCCTCAACCAATCGCAGCATTCACGTATTCACCAACACAGGTTGATGTGACAGACACAGAGGTTAAATTTACCAATCAATCTTTATATGCCACTTCTTATTCGTGGGATTTTGGCGATGGATCGGCGATTTCAAATGCAGAAAATCCAATTCACCTTTTTCCAGAGGTTGGTGATGTGCGTTATCCTGTCACACTCACCGTGCAAAATGAGCTCGGTTGTTCGGACATGGTTCAGAAAATCATTGAAGTGCAAGATGTCTTAATCTTCCACATACCAAATTCGTTTACACCAGACGGTGATACTTTTAACGAAACATTCAATCCTGTTTTTTATTCCGGGGTAGACATTTTTGACTTTCATTTTGTCATCTTGAACAGATGGGGAGAACTAGTGTTTGAATCATATAACCCTGCAAGTGGGTGGAATGGTGCTTATGGCGATCAAGGGTTAGTCCAAGACGGCGTTTATATTTGGCGTTTAGAATTTGGCGAGACCATGAGCGACAAAAAACATACCTACGAAGGTCATGTGACGGTAAATAGATAAGTTTAAATAAATTACGCTACGTTAAGAAACCGTTATTGAAATTGATATCTTCACGTTTGTTGGCAACCTATCTATTAAAAGTACGTCTATTCGGTAGATTAAACTGATTTTTTTGTGTGTAATTAAGAAAAACTGAAAGATCTTATTTTTAATCACTTTATAACCAACTGACTATTAGTAGCTATATGAAAAACTTCCTCATAAAAACCAAATTGATTGCATTTGCGATGATTGCTTTTTTTAGCATTTCTACCAATGCACAAGAGCTCACTCCTACCCTTCCAATCGAAGAAATTCAGGAGATGATGTTAATTGAACATAAAATTTCGTTCAATTCTCAACAAATGGATCTAAATTCAATCAAGGTATCAGCCATAGATGATACTGAAAAAACGATCAATCCAACGTTTACAATTTCACCAGAAGAAACCTTCATCACCATCGATTTTAGTAAATGCGAAAGCGGAGACTATCTTATCGTTGGAAAAAATGGTGATGAAACAATTAAATTCTTAGTAAAACACGTTAAATAATCCACTCCATGAAAGCAATAAAATTATTCTCGATTTGGATTGGTTTAATCCTTTTTGCCTCACAATCATTCAGTCAAGTTGTGAACGTATTTCCAGTAAACCTAGTTGGATCATCCGATCCAATCCCAGGTCCTGGGGCATTTTTTATGCATCCTTTTACCCCTTCTCCTTTATCTGGAACTTATCATGGAGGCACCTATTATGGCGCAACTAAAGAAAAATGGGGATATAACATTACCGGTTTAACACCAGGTGCTACCTACACATTGACCATTTATTATATGATGGATGTGGTACAATTAACACCACTTACTGACCGACGAGGCGACTTGTCTATGTTGAGTGGTGCACCTTTAAGTGCTACGATCATTCCTTACGTACCACCTGCAAACTGGAGAATTTGGTACACCATCGCCACGACATTTACTGCGGTAGGTACAACCGATCGAATTGACGTAGAAGCAGATGGACTTAGTGATAATTCGTTGTGGTTATTTACCGATATTGCAATTGATGGTAGTGGGGTTTGTGAAGATCTTACCGTTGTGGCTTCTGATACCGATATTTGTATTGGTGAAGCGGTCACTTTAACTGGAACATCAACTACTGGCGGAACAGTTACTTGGGATGGTGGTGTCACCAATGGCGTGCCTTTTACCCCTGCTTTACCAGGAACTTTCACCTACAATACATCAAGTACAAGTCCTGACGATTGTGATTTTGATATTGCCATTACCGTACACGATTTACCAACCATTACAGGAGCAGTAGATGATGCGAGTATTTGTTTGGGCGATTTAGTGACCTTTACTGGTGGTGGCGGAACTTCTTATGTTTGGGATTCAGGGGTTACCAATGGTGTGCCTTTTGAACCGCTTGCTGATGGAACATTTACTTATACCGTTACAGGAACAGATGGAAATGGATGTGAAAATACCGCTTCGGTAGATGTGGTTGTTTCCCCAATTCCTGTGGTGGATGCTGGCCTTGATGTTGATGTCTGTGAAGGAGGTACCGTGACACTCACGGGAACTGGTGCAGGCGTTGGTGGTGGCTATGTTTGGGATGGTGGCGTTGTAGATGGCGTTCCATTTACCCCTGTTGCAACTGGAACTTATACGGTTACTGGGACAACCGCGGATGGTTGTGTAAACACTGACGCAGTTACCGTAACTTATCATTTATTGCCTGTCATTGATGCAGGTGCTGATCAATCTATTTGTTTGGGTGAAACAGTCACGTTGACCGGTGCCGGAGGTGTTGTTTATGCGTGGGATGGTGGTGTGGTAGATGGTGTGGCATTTTCACCTCTTGCAACCGCAGATTATACCTTAACGGGAACTAGTGCCGCAGGATGTATTAATATCGACGTGGTAACCGTAACTGTAAACCCAGCTCCGATTATTAACGCTGGCTTGGATCAATCAATTTGTGCGGGTGAATCCGTTACGCTTTCGGGATCAGGCGGCGTAAGTTATGTGTGGGATTTAGGGGTGGTTGATGGAGTTGCTTTTTCTCCTCTCGCCACTGCAACCTACGAAGTAACAGGTACTGGTGCGGGTGGTTGTGAAAATACTGATTTAGTAACTGTGACAGTAATTCCTGCGCCAGCAATTGACGCTGGTTCAGATCTTGAAGTTTGTTCAGGAGGTTCAGTTACTCTTAACGCAACTGGTGCTGGAGTTGGTGGGGTCTATGTTTGGGACGGAGGCGTTGTAAATGGTGTGCCTTTTAGTCCTGGGGTTTCTGGAACTTATACCGTAACTGGTACGAATGCAGCTGGATGTGAAAATGAAGATGAAGTAACGGTGACGGTTAATCCGCCAATGACAGTGACTTTCACAGCAGATGAATTAATGGGTTGTGCACCATTTACAGTGAATTTCACCTCTCTTTTTGTGGGTGCAACCTACGATTGGAGCTTTGGTGATGGCGCTTCTTCGAGTGCTTCGGCGCCAACGCATACGTTTACAAGTGCTGGCGAATTTTCTATTTCTTTAGATATGGTAAGTCCTGATGGATGTGTAGGTAGTGCTTCGTACACAGATTTTATCACGGTTATTCCTACGCCAATTGCCGCATTTTCTTTTGCACCAAATCAGGTGGATGTAATGAATACGGAGGTTGAATTTACGAACGAATCGCTGTATGCTACTACTTATTCTTGGGATTTTGGTGATGGATCGGCGGTTTCGAATGAGGTTAATCCAGTACATATATTTCCTGTAACTCCAAATATTCGATACATGGTGACATTAACTGCTGAAAATGATTTAGGATGTTCAGACATGACTCAAAAAATCGTGGAGGTAAAAGATGTCTTGATTTACTATATACCGAATACATTTACGCCTGATGGAGATACCTTTAACGAAACGTTCAGTCCGATTTTTTATTCAGGTGTAGATATTTTCGATTACCATTTTACAGTCTTTAACCGTTGGGGAGAAATGATTTTTGAATCGTATAACCCTGCTACTGGTTGGAACGGAACTTATGGCGATCAAGGGCTTGTTCGTGAAGGAACCTATATTTGGACCATAGAATACGGTGAAACGATGAGTGATAAACTTCATCAAGAAACTGGACACGTAACGATCCTAAAATAGGTTGTTGATAAGGGTGATCCTTTCCTGTTAATTTTGAAGCGGTTAGTGAAAACAGCATTCATTTATGGTGACTTATTGGGAAAATGATAAAATAAGAAATCATTAATTCCTTAAATAAAGTTATTCGGTGCAAATTGGATTCATTAACTTTATCAAATGAAACAAGCGCTGTCGTATCTACTCACACCACTTTTTTACTTATTTTTTGGATTAATCTTGGTGATCTTTCAACCAATTCAGGTAGTAACACGAACAGTTTTTGGAGCAAAAGCACATGACAAAACGGTGGGGAGTTTAAATTTTTGGATCACTAAATGTCTCCTTATTTTAGGAACCTCAATTAGTTTTCGACAATTTAGAACGATTCCCACCACGGCACCCGTTTTAATTATCAGCAACCACCAAAGTATGTGGGACATTTCTCCCATTATTTGGAAATTGAGTAAAAACAGAACTAAATATATCGCAAAAGCTTCTTTGGCGCGATTTATTCCAAGTATTTCATACAACTTAAAATATGGTGGTTCTGTGGCGATTGATCGGAATGATCCCGCTGGTTCGATCCTGAAAATCAAAGAATTTGCCCATTTTATTCAAAAAAACAACTTTGCCATTGTTATTTATCCCGAAGGTTCAAGAAATATCGAAGGGA
>JADZFJ010000206.1 GCA_020849935.1 Crocinitomix sp.
ATTTAAATTACAAATCCTCTTATTGCATTCATTCGGAATTTTAACGACACCTGATGACATTCTTAATATTGGCATCAGACATATTAAAGAAGAGGACATCATCTTAGCCAAAGAAAAAGGTCTAAAAATTAAATTAATTTCCTTTGCGCGAAAAATTGAAAATAAAGTGGTGGCTTTTGTAGCCCCAGTTTTGGTCAATAAATCGTCTTTCGCTTACGACATTAATTACGAATTTAACATTGTCTCTATCGAAGCGCTTTTTTCTGATAAACAGGTTTTTATTGGAAAAGGTGCTGGAAGTTTCCCAACTGCAAGTGCGGTACTTTCAGACGTTTCGGCACTTCAATATGGGTACAATTATGAATACAAAAAACTCTTTAATTCAAACGTCGAACTGGCTGAAGATTTTGAAGTGAATGTGTTTATTTCTGCAAATTCCGTACATTCGCTCGATAAAATTAAGTTTAATTCAGTGGAAGAAGAGTATACCTCCAGTCAATTTGTCTATAAAATCGGTAGATTAAATAGATTTAGTTTGAATCACGCTATTTATAGAGAGAATCCAGATCTATTTATTGCGTTCATTCCGGATGCAAATCTTACACTGAAAACAGGAACTAAAGAAAAAAAAGTCGTTGAGCTAATAAATTAATGTATGAATGAAGTAATAGAAAAAATAATTTACGAACCTTGGCCTTGGTGGGTAGGCGGACCTTTAATTGGAATTTTTGTGATCGCACTTTTATTAATCGAGGGAAAACAACTTGGAATTTCTTCGAGTTACCAATATGTTTGCGCTAAGTTATCACCCATAAAGCTCGATTATTTTAAAAATGTCGAGAACGTCGCGTGGCAATTTTGGTTCGCAATTGGATTAGTTTTAGGGGGAGTGATTATTTATGGAGTAATTCCTGTTTATCAGATCAATATTTCGCCAAATAGTATCCAATCGCTGCAAGAAATTGGTATATCGCCGCAAGTAGGTTACGCACCTGAAGAATTGTATAATTTCTCATTAAAATCAATTCTTCTTTTAGTACTCGGAGGATTTTTTATTGGGTTTGGAGCTAGGTATGCCAACGGTTGTACAGCTGGACACGCGATTATGGGATGTGCTCAACTTTCTCCGGCCTCAATTATCTCCACCATCGGCTTTTTTATCGGAGGATTGATCGCGACCCATTTTGTTTTACCTTTTATTTTTTAATCATGAAATCTTTAAAGTATATTTTGTACGGAATCATTTTTGCCATTATTTTAATAAAGGTTGAGGCTGTGTCTTGGTTTAGAATTCAAGAGATGTTCTATTTTCAATCATTTCACATGTACGGTGTTTTATTTTCTGGGATTTTAGTGGCGATGATCGGTGTTTTTATCATTCGAAAATTTTCTTCGATAGAGGTGAAGCCAAAACCATTACAATTTAAGGCAAATACGATTGGAGGGATTTCGTTTGGCATTGGTTGGTGAATTACTGTTGCTTGCACTGGCCCGTTATATTCTCTGATAGGATTATCAATTTCTCCTGCAATTTTGGTCTTAGGCGGTGCCTTTCTTGGCACTTTTATCTATGCTCTTTTTAAAAAAAATCTCCCACATTAATTGATGTTAACTAATGAAACAAGAAACAAAATTAATTCGATCGCAAGTACCAAGTTCAAATCATCTTGAACATTCTACGGCTATTTATATGACTTCGAGCTACACATTTGACGACGCAGATCACATGGCAGCCTTATTCAACGAGGAACAAGAAGGTTATATCTATAGCCGATATTCGAATCCAAATGTCGATGAATTTATCGAAAAAGTAGCCGATTTAGAAGGCATGGAAAGCGGTTGGGCTACAAGTTCAGGAATGGCGGCAATTTTCACCACCTTTGGCGCGATGCTAGAAAGTGGGGATGAAATTATTTCTGTGCGTTCAATTTTTGGTTCTACCCATCAACTTTTTACTCAGATTTTTCCAAAATGGGGAATAAATACTAAATATGTTCCTTTTGATAAGCTAGAAGATTGGCAAGATGCGGTCTCGGCTAAATCAAAAATTTTATACTTAGAAACGCCCACCAATCCTGGCGTTGATATTATAGATTTAGAAAAAGCGAATGAATTTGCGAAAAAAAACGGTCTTTATTTTGTGGTGGATAATTGTTTTGCAACGCCAATTAATCAGCGACCTCGTGATTTTGGTGCCGATATTGTGATTCATTCGGCGACAAAATATTTTGACGGTCAAGGTAGGGTGATGGGCGGAGTAATTCTAAGTTCGGTCACTATTATTGATAAGATCCGTGCGTTCGCAAGACATACGGGTCCTTCGCTTTCTCCTTTTAATGCGTGGATTTTATCCAAATCGTTGGAAACCTTAATTATCCGAATGGAACGGCACAACCAAAATGCCCTCGAATTGGCCCAACGAATTGAAAAAAATCCTCAGGTTTTTAATGTAAAATATCCTTTTTTACCCTCACATCCGAATTATGAAATCGCCCGTAAGCAAATGCGTGGAGGTGGCGGAATTATTTCGTTTGAAGTGAAAGGTGGGCTTTTAAAAGGAAAACAATTTTTGAACAAATTAAAATTATTAAGCCTTACCGCCAATCTTGGAGATACCCGTTCGATTGCAACACATCCTGCAAGTACCACCCATTCTAAATTAACCCCGAAAGAACGTGAAGTGGTTGGGATTTCTGATGGTTTGATCCGAATTTCGGTTGGTTTAGAACATGTCGATGATATTTGGCAAGATCTTTCGAATGCCTTAGAATAGATTATGTAATTTTATTTTTTGATTTGATTCAAGAAAATTTACGCAAAAAAAAAGCCGACTCATTTCTGAATCGGCTTTGGGGTGGGAGATGGGGTTCGAACCCACGACCCCCGGAACCACAACCCGGTGCTCTAACCAACTGAGCTACAACCACCATTTATTACCTGTCAAACACCCTAATTTGCGTTTGCGTGTGCAAATATAGTGCATTATTTTTAAGTAGAAAACAATTCAACTAAAAAATGTAAAGTTTTATCCTTTCTTTCCAAAACTTAATTTCCCAAACAGCTTTTCTATCGAATCTAAGAAACGCTTAAGTAAATCAAAATAAAGGCTAATGGTCAAAAATAAAGACATTCCCCAAATCACTAAAATATTGCCTGTAAAGGTGCTGATGTATTCGCCAAAAATTCGTTTACGTG
>JADZFJ010000207.1 GCA_020849935.1 Crocinitomix sp.
TGAGGATTTACTTTTGGAGCTTCCAAGAGGACGGTACAATCTAAATTTCCAATCAAATATCCTTTTGCTTTCACCAAATTAAAAGATTCCTTTAAGAGTAATCGGCTGTCAGCACCTTTGTATTTGGGGTCGGTATCAGGAAAATGAAATCCAATATCTCGTAGATTTGCGGCCCCTAAAATGGCATCTGAAATGGCATGTAATAATACGTCAGCGTCAGAGTGTCCAAGCGCCCCAAAAGGAGAATCGAACGTAACTCCGCCAATAATCAATTTCCTTCCTTCAACTAATTGGTGAATGTCAACACCAAACCCTATTCGAAATTTAGGCAAACTATTAACGCTCACGTTAATCAGCTATTTTACCGTTCCCAAACTTAAATTTAAGCGAGAAACGAACTGTATTGGCAAGAGGATTTACACGACTCAATGCCGCAAGGTAAGAAACATCGATTCCAAAAACACTGTAATAAAGTCCAGCTCCAAATGTGAAATATTGTCTTGCTCCTTTTGCTCTATTTTCGTAAAAGAATCCACCTCTAACGGCTAATATATTTGAATACCAATATTCTAAACCACCACCGATGTTAATTTCTTTCAACTCTTCGGTAAACTTGCTGCCTTTTTGAACAAGCACGGTTCCATCTTCTTCAATCACTGTATTTCCTGGTGCGTCATAAAAAGATTGCAACATACCCAATGTAACACCCACATTATTATCAATTCCTGAAATCACTTCTCCATCCCCATTTCTTCTTGGCAAGGTTGGAACTAATAATTTATTAAAATCAACGGTTGTAGTGATAGAGTTAAATTCATCAAACTTCAAATTTAAAGCAGTTCCAAGTCGTAAATTTGTGGGTAAAAAATCTCTATCTGCTCCAGTAGTATAAGCCATTTTGTTTCCGATGTTTGAAATACTTGCCCCAAAAGACAAAGTTGCATCGTTATCAAAAACTCTAATATCTTCATTGAAATACGAATAAGACAAATCAACTGCTCCTGCAATTCCTGGCTTGGTTGAAACATTTGCCGCTGCTACACCACCAGTTAAATTTGAATAAACAAATTTACCGTTAAAACCTATGGCATTTCTATCCGATAATTTAAATGAATATCCCCCTAAAAGTTCAAATTCATTTGGACTAAAATCGCGGATTAAATTTCCTTGTTCATCTGTAAAAGTGATATTTCCTAGCGAAAAATAACGCATCGACCCACCCACTGCGTGACCGTTTTTAAGTTTCGTATATCCACTAATGTAAGACAAATGAATATCGTCTACAAGTTGTTTTAACCAAGGTGAATATGACACACCAAATTCAGCCTTTTCTTTAGAGAATGCCAATTTTGACGTATTCCAGTGAAACGAATTCGCATCTGGCGAAGTTGCTACTCCTGCATCCCCCATTCCACTCGCTCTTGAATCGGGAGCGATAATTAAAAAAGGTACAGCAGTAGTAATGGTATTTAGCTGAATTGGAAACTCAGTACCTTCCTTGTCAACAGATTGACCATAAGTACCAGTCACTAGAAATGCGGACGCAATATATGCAATACTTTTTTTCATGTAATCGAACTATTTTAAAATAATAAGTAGCTTTTTTATAGTTGCTACTGCCATTTATAACTCATTTAAATATAACACCAACCTTCACTTTTACTGGCTTTAAGTAATTTTTTATGCCATAAAAGTTAAATGATCGTTTCAAATATACGCATAAATGAATTGTTTATTGTAAAGCTAAAAAAAATTAAGTAAAAATTCAAACGTGAATTTCCTTCTTTCGATTACATAATAAATATCGTCGCCACAAATAATACGAAATTTTGACAAAATATTACCGCTTATTTTATGCCGCAATTTTACCGTTTCCAAACTTAAATTTAAGCGAGAAACGCACTGTATTGGCAAGTGGATTTACCCGACTTAACGCTGCAAGGTAAGAAACATCGATTCCAAAAACACTGTAATAAAGTCCAGCTCCAAATGTGAAATATTGTCTTGCCCCTTTTGTCCGATTTTCATAGAAAAAACCACTTCTTATTGCAAGAATATCTGAATACCAATACTCTATCCCACCACCAATATTGATTTCTTTCAACTCTTCGGTGATCTTACTGCCTTTTTGAACTAGCACGGTTCCATCTTCTTCAACAACTGTATTTCCTGGTGCGTCATAAAAAGATTGCAACATTCCGAGCGTGACACCAACATTGTTGTCGATGCCAGAAATCACTTCTCCATCCCCATTTCTTCTAGGCAATGTTGGTACTAACAATTTATTAAAGTCAACTGTTGTTGTAAGCGAGTTAAATTCATCGAACTTAACATTTAACGCTGTTCCTAATCTAAGATTCGTTGGTAAAAAGTCTCTATCAGCCCCTGTTGTATAAGCCACTTTGTTGCCAATATTAGAAACACTTGCTCCAAATGACAACGTTGCATCATTATCGAAAACTCGAAGATCTTCATTGAAGTATGAATAAGAAAGATCAACTGCTCCTGCAATTCCAGGTTTTGTAGAAACATTACCTGCAGATATTCCTCCTGTTAAATTGGAATAAACAAATTTACCATTAAAACCAATGGCATTTCTGTCAGACAATTTAAAAGAATAACCACCTAAGAGTTCGAATTCATTTGGCCCAAAATCACCACCTCGCATTAAATTCCCTTGTTCATCTGTAAATGTAATTTTGCCTAATGAAAAATACCGCATTGAACCCCCAATTGCATGACCATTTTTTAGTTTTGTATACCCGCTTAGATACGACAAATGAATATCATCAACTAGTTGCCTTAACCAAGGTGAATAAGAAATACCGAATTCTGCCTTTTCTTTTGAGAATGCCAATTTTGAAGTATTCCAATGAAACGAGTTCGCATCTGGCGAAGTGGCTACTCCAGCATCCCCCATAGCACTTGATCTCGAATCAGGGGCGATGACTAAAAAAGGTACTGCAGTGGTAATCGTATTAAGTTGGATTGGAAATTCAGTACCTTCTTTATCCACGGATTGTCCGTAAGTACCTGTAGCTAAAAATACTGAAGCAAAATATGCAATACTTTTTTTCATATAATAGATCTATTTTTATAATAACTCGTAGCAAATAAATACCACTGAAGTCGTTTGAACTCTTATGGCAAAACATCAACCCTAAGTTTTATTGGCTGCATAAATTTATTTATGCATTAAAAGACCTAGGATCAGCAAGATGAACGTACAAATGAATTATTTATTGTCTAGCCACTAAAGTGTAAATGGAAATACAAAAGTGAAGAA
>JADZFJ010000208.1 GCA_020849935.1 Crocinitomix sp.
CCAAATATCCAATTTGCAACTTGTTAAAGTGGTTGCTCCCGTGTTTTTGATTAAAATTCGCGGGTTTTGACAAGTAGGATTCCATTTGCTGTAATATTCCCAATCATTTGGATTAAGTACATCAATTACTGCTGCATCAAGGTTAAAATTGGCATCTCCATAAGTGACTAAGTGCATACCAATTACATAATTTCCATTTCCTTGAGCAGGGTCATCCGCTGGAACGTCTTCAATGTCATAATCAATAGTAGCTGTTCCACCAGGAGTCACAAAAGGCGTAATGTCAAATTCATGATCTGCCACCATATCACCAGGACACCATCCCTCACGCGCATAAGGCCATGTTCCACCTTGACCGATATTTGGATTATCGCCACATTCAGTTTCTTGCCAAATTTCCCAGGTATCACGTATGGTTCCATTCACTAAAAGTTCATGATCTCGTCCGACACCAAATCCCCATTCGCAGCAATTATTTGCACCATTATGGCCGTGTCCAGTAATTCTTGAACGAACTTTAAAGGCTTTTCCTTCGGCGTCTAAATTTACTGTTGTTGCAGCCAATTGTACATCGTCGTCCAAATCTTTGTAAAGATAACTGTTCATTCCATTCCAAAGGGTCTCCATTTTAAGTACATCTCTAGGCGGTGTCCCTTCGATGAACAAAAATTGAATATCAATTAATTCTTGTGTATTATGTGCTTGAAAATCAACATTGCCTTTTAATAGCGATTGATAATCAGTCACATCATAAACATACGTAAATCCTTGAGGGCCTAAATCGAATCCAATTCCGTAAGGCGTAATAAATCGACCGATTTCGAAAGGATCAATTATTTCATACGGTTGCTGATAATAGGTCAGGGTGCTATTGGTCAAAGTGGCATCTGCGCTATGATAAACAGAGTCAATTTTTACGCCCAAATGATTGTAAGTATAACTATATCCTTGTGGCATTTTGTGTTGAATGTCAACAATTGAAAATTTTCTACCATCCACCGCATATTCTAAAATGTCAATCGCGTCTGCAGCAACTAAATTCCCTAATAAGGTCGAATCTAACTCGCTGGTAAATGTTCCTTGAACAAAGGTAATATTTGGACGTGTGGTTGCTGTCTCAAATCCTGCACGCGACCCTTCATCAAACGTTAACATGCCAGTTGTGTTCATCATCCCATCTCTACCATTCCCAGATTTATCTACAATCGATGCTTGTTCATCAAAATCGTAATACGTCACTAAATTGGCATAATTTGGATGAGAAGGATCTAGTTTTTTGTCTTTCCAATCTAAAATAGTTTCAGGTGTTAATTCTACATCCCAAACTCTAAATTCATCAATTTTTCCAGCCCATCCGCCAGCCATACCTGAATTTGCACCCAAAATAAATTTGTTGATTTCACCAACGGCTCTGTTTTTGTCAGTACCTGTTAACCAAAGCAATCCATTTTTATAGACGTTCATGATTCCCGTAGTGCCATTTTTGGTGAAAGCCCAATGATTCCAAACGCCTTCAATTTCGGGAGTTGATGCCGCTTTATCAACGCGATCGTACCCGCTTCCTTCTCCTGCATCCCAGTAAAAACGGCTGTCTGACCATGGCATGTGGATATTGAGTAAACGGTTATTTAAACTGTCAACTCCTTCTAAAATGGAGGTATTAGCTGGTAAAAAATCGGCATCTCCATTCGACCAAAAACAAATAGTAACCTCTTCATCGAAATTATAATCACTAAGTTCAATCTGAGCCCATTGTCCAGGTTCGATGGTCAAGTATCCAAGTTTTTCGTTTGAAAAGACCACTGAGTTATAAGCAGTAGCACTCGCTTTTAATTCATTATCAGAACCTGGAGCCGCATTTTCAAAAGATATATCCATCAAAATATTTGAACTGCCATCATAGTTAAATGGAGTCGTTAAGTTGATTGTATTTAATCCAACTGCTGCGAAAGAGGTGTTTTTATCGTAAACAACCGTCCACCCACCTTCTTCAAAGGCGTTTAATGATGTCGCTCCAGTGTGTTTTATGCGGATTCGTAAATGTCCTAAAGCACTTCCAAGATCGGTTACGTCAAATTCTAATTTCGCAATTTCGCCAGCAGTTAATCCTGAAGCTGCTAATTCTGCAGCTGTCCATAACAATTGACTTCTTTGTGTTTCATTCGAACTACCAAAAGGAGCATTACTTGTCAACGCTCCAGCCCCAACCGAATGGTCGATCTCGGTACCTGACAAAAATGTACGGTACTTTTGATATTCTTGATAAGTATGGAAATACGTTGAATTCACATAAGGAATCGTCGCTGGGCTAGCACCATTCACCAAATAACGTGGCGAATTAACGCTTGTCGAATCATATACTCCTGTGTGATTAAAGATGAAAGAATATGCCAAATAATCCCATTCGCCACAATTATACGAATCCCATGGAGTTAAAGGATCACATTTAATATTATAATACATCAACACCTTTTCAAACTGTTTATCTTCCAATTCGGCAGGAAAAGGAAACACAGCCCGACGCGTAAAAATACTGTCGTATGTGAAAGTTTGAACAAAAGTAGTGTCTTGACCCCAGCCGAAACTTGCTAGGCCAACTAAAAATAGAAATAGGACTTTTTTCATTGTATTGAATTGTAGATGTTCAAAGATAAATTATTTAAATCGGTTTAGCAATAAATTATTTCGCCATTCTTGGGAAGTTAATTTGATTTTTGCCGAATGAATTGAACTGTGATCGTAATCCAAGCTGCGATCATTGCAACTCCACCAAATGGGACAAAGAGCACGATTTTTTTCAAAGACGGAACAATTTCGTGTAAACTATAGAGATAAAGAAACCCAGAAAAAAGCAATACACCCGCCACTGACATAAAATAGAAGGGATTTAAATTGAATTTAATTTTATCAGAATTTAAACCAATCGTCAACAACCCTATTCCCATTAAAAGTTGGTATTTGACACCTTTTTCAAAAACCATAATCATGGCTTCACTAACGATTTTTTCCAGGGCATGCGACGCCATCGCGCCTAAAATAATTCCCAGAAAAATCAATACACCACCAGTTACAACAAATTTTTTAGACATAAAAAAAGGGGTTAAAATCAACCCCTCTAAATTACGATTAATTTTGTGAATGGGAGTTAACTTTTGCAATGCTTTTGCTAGATTTTTCGCAATTATAGGTTAATGAATTTTTCAACTAATTCCTGATTTGAAATAAATTCTGTATGTTTGTGATACCTTAACAATAAATCAAATGACAATTAGAAGCGTCCAAACCATAAATCGAATGTCATTTTTCTTAATGCTTATCTTTCTATTTGGTTATCAAGTTAATTCGTTTTGTCAGGATCCTTGTGCTGACGCCGATAGGAATCTCATTACTTATTTCGGAACGACTGTAAGTGATAATGCAACTACAGTAAAAAGAATTGGTGAGTATGGATACGCGGTTGGTGGATACAGACTTGTGGGTGGGGTAGAAAGAATGTTTGTTGCACGGCTAGATTTGTGCGGTGAATTGATTTGGTATAATATTTATAATACTGGGCAAATGGGTATTTGTACAGGTATCGAATTAATTGACGATGTTATACATATAGTAGGGTATAAAGATTTTAAAACTCTTTTTTTAAAACTTAACCTTGATGGGACCGTTATTTCTGCCAAAACAGTTGGGAATTACAACACTTATCCGAGAAATCTTGTGATATCAGATGATGGAAATTTTCTTACGACTGGAGCCTCGAATGCATCAGGAGGGATTGGTGGTACTGATAGTTATCTGCTTAAATCATCATTTGATGGAACTACTTTGTGGTCGAAAAGATTTGGTCGTGGTGCGAACGATTTTGGTCAAAATCTAATGCAGGATTCGGATGGGAATATTCTTGCAATTGGTTATACTAGAAATTATGAGGGTTCGACTAGGAAGAGTTATGTTACAAAATTTGATGGGTCAGGAAATCTTCTCTGGAACAAAGAATATGCAATTGGGACAGGTACGACTTATTTATCTTATTGTACTCAGATTGACGATCATTATTACTTTACTGGCCAAGGTAATGTGTCCACCTCTGGTGATTTTGATGTCTTAGTCATTAAAACTGACTTAAGTGGAAATTTAATTTGGTCAAAATACTTGGGTACTTCTGGTGTAGAAAGTGGATTGTTTATTACTCATCAAGATGGTAATTTAGTTGGTTATGCGAAGGCGTGGTCGCCAACATTAAACGAAGAAATGCTGATTTTCAGAATGGATACAGATGGAAACCTGCTCGAATATGCGTCTTTCGGAACTTCTAGCCAGGATGAAGCAACAAATATGTCGTCTAATAATTTTGGTTTAGAAGAAGATGGCATGTATGGCATTTTTCTTCCTAACACTGCTGAAATCGGTGGACAAGAGAATGCTTTTTTTAGATTCACCTCCATAGAGGGTATTTGTGATCCAAGTGATGTTGTTTTAACAGTTTTGAGTCCTACTGTTATTGTTACGACGGTACCGTTAACAGTGCTTACACCTACATGGAATGCTAGTACAGTGACCTATCCAATAGGTGTTGTCACTTATGAAAGCGGGATTATTTGTGCTGATTTTCCAGAATCGGATACCTGTGAGGTGATAACAAATTTTGAATTTATTGCAGCTGGAGTTTCATCCTCAGATGGCGCTACTGGAGATTGTTTCTTAAACTCCATTGCCTTCAATGATCTTTCCACCGTAGAAGGTGACACCATCTCCGAATGGTTATGGGATTTTGGGGACGGAGGAACTTCGACGGAACAAAATCCGGACCACACCTATTCTGAAGCGGGTACTTATACGATTAGTTTGCTGGTTACCACCTCGGAGGGATGTTCTGATGAATTCACGATGGAAATTATTATGACTGATTTTATTGAATATGAATACGTAATTGAAGAACCATCTTGTTTTGGGTTATCGGATGGCACAATTACAATTAATGTCGAAGGAGAAATTGAAGATCTTATTTTTACAATCACGAATGATGATGGAGAAACGCTAAATATTGATAATAGTAATATTGCCGAGGGGTTGGAAACTGGGTGGTATTTCCTGAATGTGAGTGATGGATCTCCATGTAATTTAACAGATTCTGTTTTTCTTGATCAACCTGATTTTCTTGTTCCAGAATACATTTTTAACGAACCTACCTGTTATGGATTTTCTGATGGTTCAATCACTATTAATGTTGTCGGTGTCTTTGACACACTTATTTTTACAATCACTAATACAGATGGTGAAGTATTAAATATTGGAAATAGTAATACTGCCAATGGTTTGGTGTCAGGTTGGTATTTTATGAATGTCAATGACGGAACACCATGCAATAAAAGTGACTCTGTTTTTATAGATCAACCAGGAATTCTTGATGCTTTAATTGCCACGCAAGATGCTCTTTGTTATGGCGACGAAAATGGATTGGCTTGGGTTACTGAGGTAATTAATTACGAAGGTAGTTTTGATGCGATTAGTTATTATTGGGCGCCAAATCCTGCTGGAATTGAAGGATTAGGAGCTGATTCGACATGGGCGATGGGTGCTGGAACATACGTTTTGACAATTAATGATGAAAATGGATGTTCTGCAACAATCGATTTTACAATTAATCAACCAGACTCCCTGTTTCTAGTTGAGTTTGGCAGCGAACCTGCTTCTTGTCGTTTGTATGGATATCAAAATGGGAATGGAGTAGTTTATGGCGCTGCGACCGGAGGAACGCCGGATTATGACTACACATGGATAAATTTGGAGACCGGTGCTGAAATTAATAATACAACTTGGGGAGGATTAAATCCTGGAAATTATGAATTTCATGTGGTTGACAATAATGGTTGCTCACTTACGGCCTCTATTTTCTTAGATTCATTAAATCCAATTGCTGCTTTTACGATAATTAGTGATCAATTGAATGCAGATTATAAAGGTACAGCGAATGTTGAAGCGTTTTTTGAAAATAATTCAACGAATTTTTCAAGCGACGGTGATCCTTTTGCCGACACTACTTTCTTTTGGAACCTAAACACACCCGAAGGCAATTGGATCATTACACACGATTATTTTGAAATTATGGACACCGTTTATGGACCAAGGTCGCAATCTTATGAAGTTGAGGTATGTTTGGTGGCCATGAACAAAAATGGCTGCACAGATACAGCATGCAAAATCATCACCATTTTTAGTCCATACGAATTTGAACCTGTGAATATTTTCTCCCCGAATGGAGATGGTATTAATGATATTTTCACCTTCCAATATCTTTCAAGCTCTATCAAGACGTTCAATTGCGTTATCGTTGATCGTTGGGGCGTGGTAATGATTACCTTGGATGATATAAATGCTGGCTGGAATGGAATTAATAAAAATGGAAATGTTTGTACAGACGGAACTTACTTCTACGTTTATGAGGCCACAAGTGATGA
>JADZFJ010000209.1 GCA_020849935.1 Crocinitomix sp.
GCAATTAACAGGGCATATCGGGGATTTAGACTAATTAAGCGCAACAGGTTGTAAACCTCGTGGAACGCAAATGAAATAACTTTTCCTCCTCCTGCAAATACGATTTTAAAAAATGGCATCCCATGCAAACCTAAACGGGCATAATTAATAGGAACAAAAAGAGGGAGAACACTTATGAGTTCAATCTGATCGGCGAGTTCTTCAAAATTATCCTTTTGTTCTTGGGTTAATTCTAATTCATCTCCTAATAAATTGAGGGTATAACTTGTTCCTAGTCCTGTAATGATAATTCCAGCAGGCAAGCCAGTGCCCATTGTGGCCAGAGTGAATACTGTTGAAAGGAAATAACTAAATATTTGGTCGTTGACAATTTCATCTTGCTTTTCTAAAAAATAATGTGTCCAATAAGCAGGAGCCACCATGTAATCCCCAGGTTGAAAAGTATGACCGTCTAAACTAGGAACATCAAAATCTTCCATTACCTGCAACTGAATCAAATCCCATAATTTGTATAAATCGGATTCAACGCGAAATTCACCATACAGGTCGGTATCAAACGAAACGTCACAATTATCTCGCGTGTTTTCTATTTCAGAATCAAATGGGTTTAATCCGTCTTTGTATAATTGCAAAACTGGTAAATCTGAATAAGAATAAGTAGGGAGACTTTTTTGTATTTCTAAAATGAGGTAAGAAAGTTGATTAATAAAGCGGTCTATCAGTTCGTCGCTCAACTCATCTTCAATTGCATCAAAAATGGTGCAATTGGCGGTTAAAAAGTCAGGGTACATTACGTGAAATTGAGTGGGTGTAATGTTTTCAATCATCTTCACAAAAATTGCTTCAAAGAAGGGATCCCCCGTCCAATAATCGTCATATTGTATAAATTTATCGAGCAACATTTTTTTATTAGACACCGATAAAAGTTTGAAAAAGCAATCGGATATATCCGTTAAATTTTCACTATACGGCGTTAATGTTTGACTAGCCAACGTCATCAAATCATCGTATGTCAAGTCTTGTTCGGTATCAAACTGATAAATCAACTGATTGTACATGCGTATTTCTTCGAATAAGATCTTTAAGCGTGTTCGCTTGTATTCAACTGCCATATTTCCTGGCAGATAAACAGCATTCAAACTAACATTAAAATCCAAAGGTGGTAGAGTCAACCCATCCTTGTCTGTGTAATTTAAATTAAAGTATTCCGTGAAATTTGGTTCTCCAGTTAATTCCGCTCCATTGGTTAATTTTTCGTAATTGGCGTGCGCAATTAAGCCGACAGTTGCATCTGTTGAACGTTGCCCCAAATCCAAAAAACAATACATTGCAGGTTCTAAATCTTCTATGTATTGCGCCATGATATAAATCAATAAAGCATGATAACCAATATACTTTTCGGTGGTTTCATCTATACCTTCAAAACTTTGCTGTTTTGTAATTACTTCATTTAAATATGGAATATCGGTTGCTAAAAATGAATAATTCGCTTCTAATGAATTCGTTTGCGTACCCGAGGTTGATGCATCATTACTAAATAAAATTCCTTCAAGAATTGTTCGCGTATTTATAGAAAGTTCTCTAGAAGGAGTCACCGTAAGATCTACTCCGTTTTCTATATTTTCATAAGTAGCATATTTGAGTAAATCCCAGATATTTAATACGCTTCCAGAAGCACGATTTGAATCTGAAATTTCAAAATTCAAATGAGTTGCATTACAATGAAATGCTTGTCCTTGAAAACCATAAATTGTATAGGATGGGAGTACCATCACAGGCGTAAATTCTATTTTTGATGAAAGCGTATCTACAAACCATTTTTCATTTTCTTGGTTGTAATAACCTTGAAAAAAATTTGCGTCAGCACTCCGAATTGCCCTATAAAAATTACCATTTAGTTCAAAACTACCCAAAGCACCAATTGGGACATAAGAACTTTCGACTATTTCATCACCTTGCGTCCATTTGTCCTCGAAGGTTGAAAAAGTTAAGTTAGCTATCGCTCCCTTCAGTGTGATGGGCACACCCGAAGGAGATAAAAAAGTAATCGAACTGTCTGGGTTTGAAAGTTCAAATATTTCACTGTAATCATTGGTATATACAGTAATCGCCCCCCCATCCTCCTCATCATCCAAAATGGAAAAAACAGGGTTGAAGTTTTGGATTTCGAGCCATGGATGGTGGCTTAGGTGGTTATGGTTGGTGGTGTAATCGAGTAAATTGGTGGTGGAGCCGGTGGGAATGGCGGGAAAGGTATGCTCGAGACCAAAGGTGCCGTGGGCGATTTCGTGGGCATAGGTGTGTGCGGGTTGATTGTTTTCAATAAATCCAACGGCTTTTCCGCGGACCATGTAGCCTTTAAAATCATCAGCCATTTCTGGGACGATAAAGAGGTAATACGTGTCGGGATTGGCGGGGTTGGCGGCAAAATAAGCATCCCGAAGGGTGCGCATTTCGGTGGAATATTTTTGCATTAAGGTAGCATCGGGCGCATCTAATCCGTCGGCGGTAACATCGTATAATTCGTTTTCATAATTAGGGGCTTGGGTGACGTTAAATTGTACGTTGGCTTGCTGAAAGGTGGCGTTTAAATAACTTTCTATGTCAGCAGGAACTTCGCTTCCGTTTACGGGAACTAGGACGATGTCTCGGGTTAATGGCTCATACACGGACAAAATTGATTTTCCGATTTTTGCCCCTTGATCGTCGTAGCCATAAATAAACTTGGAGTTGTTGGTATTGCCTACGGTGACATGGTATGTGGTATCGTTGATTTTTTCTGAACTCAGCACCGTGCCGTCTTCGTATTTGAAGGTGGGCGTATTAATCGTCTCTTCTGAGGTGATGTATGCCACCAATTGATCGGATTCCGAAGCGCCAACAGATTTGTAGGAAACAAAATACAGGCTGTTATCCGACAATCGAATACAAGGATAAAGGCGCGTCCATTGCAGGTAGGTTTTTTTGTCAAAACCAAAGGATTGGTCAGCCAAGGCTTCAAAGCGAATTTGGTGGTTGGCGGTACCTGCTAATACATCGTCATCCCAAGTAATCTCCCCACTAATCTCAATCCTTCCATCAGAATAAACGGTGTAAATCAAACCTGATTCATCTTCAAATACCAATGGTTGTCCCTCGATGAATTCGAAGGTGAGGCTTTGGTCGCCAAAAAAGACGGTGACGGTTGAATCATCATTAAATTCAAAACCACCAGATTGGTTAATGATGCCATCGATAAAAATGACTGCTTGATCGTCGAGCCAAGCATCAATTCCATCGGTGATGACATCAACTCTTCCAGAGCGCATCACCATGTCTTCGTCGATAAAAATATCTTCGTAAATGACGTGGAGATTCAGGCCAATAAAAGGAACATTGATTTTTCCTGTTCCCGCAAAATGTCCTGCAAGGGCAAGGGGTTCGGCAGCGGTGACCACCATTTCAAATTGTCCCACCGAAACGATATTGGAGATCAATAAATAGTCGAGTGGTTTGATTATTGGCGAGCTTGCGGGTAAAACGGTGCTTCCACACGCATAATTAGGCTGGGCTTGGGTGGTAAAGGTGGAGGTATTGCTCCATTCTGTTTCTGCGCCACCTGCAATGCCTTTTACCCGACATTCGTATTGGGTTAAGGGTTCTAAACTGTTGACTTTTAAATTTCCTTCGGTGGCGGTATACGGGAACCATTCGTAGGCAGGGTTGCCTGTTTTTCGGAGTTCGAGGGTATAACTGTCAAATAAATCGGAGGCGTTCCACCACGTTAAGCCTTGCCGAACGCCTGTGCCGTTTGAATTTAACTCTAAAACGATCCCTGCAATTAAAGAACCTGCAATGGATCCATAGGTGAAGGTACAAACTGCGCTGTACCCATTGTTTCTGTATAAATTTCTAAGCGATGGGTCTTTTGCCTTTACCCGCCAAACATAGGACATGCCTGCTTGCAAGGGAGGTTCTATAATGCCATAATTTAAAAAAGTAGACGTGGTGGTTTGACTAAAAATGGGCAAGGTGGAATTTACTACTACATTGGGATCGCCTTCATTCGGGCGGATTTCAAAGAGTTCAAATTCATATTCGGTGCTGCCGCTTAAAGGCGATGCCATGTGCAAAGGTGTCCAGCTGAATAAAATTCCTTGTGGATCGGTGGGCGTGATTTCGGAACCACAAAATGGCGTGTTGAGCAGCGGCGGATCGTACAAAGAAAACCACGTTTGAGCGCAGGCTGGATTACCGACCACGGGTTGGTTGGCACTTGTCACATCAACCACTTCCACACAAATACTGGCAGGTCCTTCGGGTAAAATTTTTGACAGTTCGTAAGTGGCGGGATTAAGTCCTGAAAACACTAAATTGGACGTGCTTAAATAGGGCGCTAAATCGCTTCCGCTAATTTCAACAGGCACACCGGGCGTTAAGGTGATAATCGGAAAAGCAATTAAATTCACCGATTGTAAGGTATATCCCGATCCCTCGATGCTAAACCGCAATTTTACTTGGGTGGAGGGAACTGAAAAATCGGTTAAGGTCAATAAAACCCGTAGTTGGTTGGTAAATGGGTCGGCATAGTCAGGTAAATACGAATTGTAGGGAGGAGTAACTTGCACAAAAGTTTGCACCGGATAAATTTGCGCGCGCACCACTCCTTGCATTAAAAATACAAGCAACAACAGCGTATTGCGCACAAAGTTTTTCATCGTTTTACCTTAATTCCATCCTAACCTAGTAGCGTGGTTCCTATAACGTGGCTCAAAATCTTGAATCAATGCTTTTACCGAGGCTAAGTCAAAATAGCGGATGGCATCGTACACATCCACATACTCCTCTTTCGTTTCTTTTGGCAACTGCATGGCCTTATCTTTTTCCGAGTTTGATGCCGTTAGTTTGGATTCAACATCAACCAATAAGGTTTCTAAATCGTTAATTTCGCCTAGGGCTACGTCAAATTTTGCTTGCATAAAATACAGCCAAATGCGGTTATAACGTGCAACACTTTTCACCAGATGCGTCATTTTTAAATCGGTGCGGTTTAAAAAATTGGTATAAAACTCCACTAATTTATTTACATATTCCATTATTTCGGGCGTAAACCAATTTTTATTGTTTTTTAATTCAATATTCGTTTTCAAAAGTGCTTCTACCTCGTTAAAAATTGTGGCGTACGAAACCAAATCGGCGTACGTATCCTCTTTGTCTTTTACATAAAATAACCGAATCGGCAATCTCCTTTTTGAGGTGCAATACAACGATTCAACTTCCAGTTTAGCACGTTTCAAAAAATCAGCAATCATTTTGTCCTTTACCTCCGCCAAAAAAGCCGTTTTGTGTTTTAAAAACTCAAGGTCTAATTGCTGTTGGGAGCCATAGCCAGCCAAATTTTTTAGGGCATTAAAATCTTTCGGAAATTGATACACTTTACTAAATTCTTGTTCCTTTTCTTCCACCGCATACAACCGCATAAACGTAACATTTTGAAGCGATTGTGTAAACCCATCATTTCCTTGCGGAGCGTCTGCAGTGGGCGGCATGGCATAGCGCATATCAAAGGACAAAGGCACCGAAATTCGCACATTAAAAGCCAAGGCAGACGGGCTGGTGGCCACATTGGGGTTTAATTGCCCTTGCGAAACTGGTTTGGCCTCCAAAATTTCTGCCACACCCACCTTTACCTTCACCAAACAAGAGGGAATCACCACGTTGTCTTTAAACGTAATTCCATCCACCGGAGGGTTAAAACCTGGAATGCTTCCTAACTGATCTATCCCTGCAAAAAAATTTCCCCGCCCTGCGTTTAGGCCGCTGGACAAATAAGTTGTTTCCACCTTTTTAAATTGCCCATCCACAGTTTCTTCCTTTACCTCCCAAGCGTATGTTTTAGTAATAACCGCCTCACTTTTTGGAGGTTTAATGTACTCTACATAAAACCCATCCGACCGTAATTTTTGCCCTACCACTGTAATTTTTGCTAAAAACAAAAAGGCAATCAAATAAAAAAACTTCATTAAAACGAATAGTTTAAATTCACAAATAAATTTAATTCAGTTAGGTTGGTGGTTTCTGAATTAATCGCAAAACGTTGCATTAAGTTGGCGTTGGTGGACACCGTTACTTTTCCAATTTTTTCGTTGGTTAATTTTGGGTTATAACTAAACGAAATTCGGTAATTCACAATATTTGCTGTTAAAAGCGTATTTTGATATTGGCGGTTATAGGTGGCCCCGCACGATAAACTTCCTTTTTTATCCCAAAGTGCTTTTTGCGCATTTAAGGTGGGTCCAAAAAAATGAATGGTTTGGTCGGCAATGGCAGATCGGTTATAATTCCCCGCAATAGTTAACCCTAGTTTTTTATCTACCCATTGCGACGAATAACTCATATTAGTCACATGGTTTTTGCTGGGCAAGCCTTCCAAATCTGTACTCACATTTACTCCAAATGCCCCAGCATTGTCAATTTTACCCGAAAGGTTCGTCGATTCTTGAAACGAATATAAAACCTGCGCACTTCGTTTTATCTTTTCAGTTCCAAAATTAAACGCCGCCATGCCACTCGCCGCTTGGGTTAATTGGTAAAAATTTAAGGTGTCTGCCCCAACAAAATAAAACGGATCGGTTGCTGGCCGGTTGCGTGTAAAGGTGCTAAAGTTGGAATAATTGCCCGTTAACACTAGTTTTTTTGAGGGGACAAAACTAACGTTTAAACTCCCCACCCACCGTGCCGTAGTAGCCTGTTTTTCTTCCGATAAATTATTGCGCTGGTAGCCTGTGTTTAACCCAAGGTTTAATTTTTTATTAAAAAGTGAAAAACTGGGGGCGAGGGTGAAGTTTTCTAAATCGTTGTTAAAATAATATCCTCCCAAGGTTTTATAACCAGGGTCGATATGCTCGTATTTTAACGCGACACTCATAAATTTTAAATTATACTTTAGTGCCGCATTGTAAGCATTAAAAAGGCTGGTAGTTTCGTTGCCATTTATCAACCGATGCAAACCAGTTTGACTATTGGGAGCCAAATCATTTATCGCTAAGGTGTTTTGGGTAAGGGCGGATAAGGCATATTCCATATCGAAAACCAAGGCTGAGGTTATTTTTGCTTTTCCTCCAATACTCATCACTAAATTGTCCTTTGGTTTTATTTCACTGTTTAGCGGAATCGATTGAATTGAATTTGCTTGATCTGCTGCCTTAAAAAGAGTAATTGTTCCTCCGTATCCAGCCTTTTCGTAACCGACTCTTAACCCATAACCAAAATTCCGATAGGTAATTAAATTGTTGTCAATTGGATTATAATCAACCGCTTTATTAAAACGACCTCCCAATAATTGAATCGTCCAATCACCTGGTTTCATTTCTACCGCGCCTCCTAAAAACAAATGTCCAGTTACCGTGTATGGAGAATAATTTACGGAGGTAATTCCAATTTGTGTTTTTACCCATTTATAGGATGGATTTAAAGAAACTCGGTTGAATGGTTGGGTATATTTTGCTCCAAGATTCGAATACGTAAAAGTAAATGGCAAGGCAACATCTAAAATAGTAAAGTTTAAGTTACCTCCTGCAAACCAAGTAAAAGGTTCCCTACTCGAAACTGCCAATCCTTTTTGCGCGTAGGCAATTGTATTAAACGATAATCCACCCGTAACTTTCAAGGCCTCGTCTGTACCAAGTTTGTCCAGATTTTGGGAATAGCCCAATAAATTGATCATCCATAACCCCAAACAAAAACCTATTTTGACCAAAATTCGCATCACCGATTTAAAACAAAGGTGATGTATGCTGCGTCATATTCTGAAACGATATGCAAAACATACGATCCGTTTACAGCAGAAGGACTTAATTCAAACGTTTCAAGAATATTAGCTGTTTCATCAAAGTTTTGTTGCTCATAAACATAACCTAGCATGTCTTGAATACTTAAAGAAACACGTTGTTTTTTGAAAAAATCAACGGATACCGTAAAAATTCCCGTGGTTGGATTTGGATAAAGACTCAAACTTTGAATCCCATTTTGATTGTTAAATGTCGCGTAAGTAGAATCAAATTCAGAAACATAAATATTCTTAGAAATCGAAACCAAACACTCGCCAAAATAGGCATTCATGGTGATCAAAAAACTTCCTGTATCTGGCAATGCGATGAGCGGAGCACCCTCTAACTCTCCAACCCAAACAATTTCTTCAGAAAACTCCCAATCTACACTATCTGCCGGCGGTCTACTTACATCCACAAGAATAACGGTGTCTAGTTGAAAATTATAGGTTGAAAACAAAAATTCAGGGGTAGGTAAGGCACTAAATTCGTCAATAGTTGCACCAAATTCGTATAAACAATCCAACGAATCTTTCACCCAAATGGTATAGGTGCCAAAAGATAACCCTGAAATTACAGGGGAAGTTTGAAATGAAATTCCATCCAAAGAGTATTCAAAAGGGGCTAAACCTGCCACTGGAGTTGCCACTATCGAACCACTTTCACCGTCACCGCAAGGTTGAAATCCTTCAAAATCTACCTCCGCCGCTGGTGGAATTTCAATAAAAAGCGTATCTGTGCCATAACATCCATCATCCCCAAACACTTCAACCACCGCAAAATCATCCACACCTGCCGTATAAATCGCCTCATTAGCTACCGATCCATTGTCCCACAAATAAGTAATTCCTGAAATCTCACCAACGTATCCAACGGATAATAAAGCTTCGCTTTGGTCACACACTACCGTATCGTTGGCCAAAATCACATCAATTGAATTATCACTAATAATTTCCAAACTGTCAATCTCCGAACAGCCATTGTCATTTTTTGTCACGGTTAGGTAATACGTTCCTGGTTCAAAAACCGTCAACGGATTCGGACTGTCAACTATTCCTTCCCCTGTCCATGTCAAAACCGTATCTAAAAAAATAGTCGATCCATTAAGTACCAAGGAATCGTTTGAACAATTTATTGAAGAAACAACAGGTAAAATAACCGTTGGTTTGGTAAAATCCGCAGCAATATTAATACCCGTAAAATTGAAACATCCATTTAGTGTATTTTGCGCCAAAATGTAATAATTTCCTCCTGCTTCGATGTTTATAATATCTCCAATTGGCGAGGTACTATCAGCCTCTACCCAGTTTAAAATCGTTGACAAGGTGTCAGAATAACATTCAAGGGTCAACATTGGGGTGTAACAATCAATTGAGTCGAGTGGAAGATCCACCGGCAAATCGTCGTATCCAATAATTTCAATATTAGGGCTGGGCTGATTTAAATAAACTAAAATAGGTGCGCCTAAACTGTCGATGCAGCCATTTTGATTATTGATGGTGTAAAATTGATACTGACCCGGAAGATCAACAGAAATTGGGTTGGAAACGGTATCGCCAGAAGCCAATTTTATCCAAAAACAGGTGGTGTCCGTGGCATTGTTGCAAAAACCAAGGTAGGTTCGCACGGTATCATTGCAAGTTAAATCAAAAGGACCTGAAATTGGATCAAAATTTGGACGAATGGTATCTAAATCAACCGTTAATGTATCAAAATTTAAACATCCGATTTCATCCATCACGCGTAAGCGATAATTGCCCGCTTCGTCAATGAGTAAATCCTGTCCAAGCGATTCAAAAAGGGCATCTCCCCCAACTGTATTCCACGAATACGTACCATCCACCCCTCCAGATTCGCCGTGTAACGTGAGTTCTGTTACGAGGCAAGACAAGGTTGTGTCAGCCCCAGCCATCGCCACAGGTAATGGGTTGGTGCGAATTGGAATACTAATTGGATTAGATTTTAACAAGGTGGTGGCGCTGATATTTCCATTACAATTGCTAAATGCCGTTACCGTTAAAATTCCTTCGGTAAAACTTTCTGTGAATCGAATTGGCATTGTCCAAGAAGGGCCATCGCTTGAAAATAAAGTATCTGTTAAATTTTCTGGAGCACCCGTGTTGCGCATATCAATTCCTGTCCCCGAAAACTCCCAGATATATCCATCGGCATAGTTAGCTTTTGCAACCGTGTAGGTTACGGTATCTGTCTGACAAATAGTGGTATCATAATGCGTAAACGTTTGCAAATTACTCGGCTCGAGGCAAAAAAGTGCAAGTCCTGTTTTTGGAGTGCCAACCACCGTATTGAGATTACTTGCTGAGACAAATAGAACGTTATTAATTATTTGGGCGCCAGATTGATCATTTACAGCTAGATTGTTTGAAAGGCCATTCCAATCTTGCACGACAACGGGAACGCCAGGATTAATTTCATACCCATCTAAATAGTGTCCTGCTACTGCTGGTTGTGTTTGATAGATAAAATTTTTGTACAAATCAAAACTCGACGCAGCCTTTGCATTCGGATGCCCAAGGATTAATTCGTGGTCAATTTTATCTGTTCCATTGCTCGTTCGAATCACTTTTAAATCTGTCATCCTATAGTCTAAACCATCCAAGTCCAACCCAACAATTAATAAAGAATCATTTAGGATAGAGACGTTATAATATTCATTTCGAGAGGATGTCACAGGATTAAAAGTAACGATTCGTGATCCCGCGGCATTTAATTTGAAGATCCTTGCTCTGCCTGATCCGAGAATTGAAGCACCACATAGATAACTCACATTGCCAACTTTTTTGAAGGTATTAAAGGTATAATCATTCGGTGAGGTAATCGTAAATTCGGGATAGGCAAGAATTCCTCCATGGTAAATGTTAAAAGCGGCACATCCTGTACGAATGTCATAAGTTGTGGATTCTTTTGCCACCGAAAAGTCACCCGCTAACAGAACGGTATCTTTCCAAATGACGATATCTTTTACAACAGGTGAAACATAGGCGACTGAAGGATAAGCCAAGTCTGCATTCCAAGTTCCTAACGAATATGGGTGATCGTGAGGAACTCTTAGTCCTGTTTTGTAATAATCTAATTTAAGCACACCATTTCGTGTGCTGATAACTCCATCCACCGTTACGGAGGTGAAATTTCCTCCTAAAAAAAGAAAATATCTGTGATTGGACGGAAAAATTAATGACAAGGTATCTTTAAATGCAACGGTAAAAATAGGTCCGTTGATATCGTCAATCACATTTAAATATGGACTCGTATTGACCGTAAAATCGTCCGCATTGATATAGGCGATGTTTTTTACCGGATGCCCTGAAATACTTGTAAAATTTCCTACAACAATATAAACATTATTAAATTTATCAAAAGCTACATCATAAATGACCCCTCCTGAATTTAAATTTAGATTAGGTAGGATTAATCCTTGGGAAAATATATTTCCAAAGAAAAAAAAGAAAATAAGACACGTTAAATATTTTATTATATTAGCCATCCAAACTTTTGTAAAAATTTCTGTGATAGGGTCCCAGTTAATACAAATATTAAAAAAAATTTTAATATTCACATTATTTTTTAATGTATATGTTGTTTTTTGTCAAAACTCGGCACTTTATGACA
>JADZFJ010000210.1 GCA_020849935.1 Crocinitomix sp.
ATAAGAGGATTTGTAATTTAAATTTACTGTCAAAACCATCAATATCCATGGTTGGATCGGTTTCGGCAAAACCGGCATCTTGTGCGTCTGCTAAGACTGTTTCAAAAGAGCTATTTTCGTTCGCTAATCTAGTTAAGATATAATTGGTAGTACCATTACAAATTCCTTCGATGCCTGCTAAACTATCGTTGTTATAATATTCTTCCAGATTTCGGATGATAGGAATACTTCCACACACGGCAGCTTCGTACAAAAACGAGACACCGTATTGGGTTTTCAACTGAATCAATTCTTCCAAATGGTTAGCAATTAACTTTTTGTTGGCAGAAATAACATTTTTTCCAGATCGAATTGCTTGGGTGACAATTTGATAAGCTGCCTCTGCATCGTCAATTAATTCGACGACTAAATTTACGGAAGGATCCGTCAGAATATCCTGTTTGTCATAGCTAAAGCGATCTGATGGAAGTGTTCTGTTTTTAGCAGGATCTTTGACAACAATGTGTTTGATGGTTGCATTCAACAATTTACTTTGGTTCAAAACTTCGTATAATCCAGATCCTACACAGCCGAATCCAAAAAGGCCAATGGTTAATTTATTGCTCATGGTAATTTAATTTTAAAGGTGAATATTTAGAAATTTTAGATTTGTATAAAAAATTTGAGATGAGTGAATTAAGTTGCGCATATTCAATTAAAAAGGCATCGTGTCCGTGAATAGAATCGATTCTTCCGAACTGTGAACGAGGGATATGTTTACAAATCACCGCTTGTTCGCATAAAGGAAATAGAAAATCAGAACTTACATTCACCACCAATGTTTCGGCTTGAATTTGGCTCAGCGCAGCTTTTACTCCACCTCTTCCGCGACCAACGTTGTGGCTGTCCATCACCTTTGTAATTGAAAAATAGGAAAGCGGCGAAAACCTTGAGACGAATTTCTGACCTTGATAAGCCAAGTAAGATGCGGCATTAAAATTATCAACTTTGTCAGATTCGTCTCTTTGTTTTAGTGCAAAGTCTTGGTACGAACGATACGAAATCATTGCTAATGCACGAGCGGCCTTTAAACCAGCTTTTCCGCCATTCTCATTTCCAAAAGTTGCATCCGCTTTAAGTGCTAATCTTTGCGCCTCGTTGAATGCTTTACCGAAAGATGATTGAGCAGCGTTGGTCGCAATGAGTATGAGTTTTTTAATTCGGAAAGGTTCTTGAATGGCCCATTCGATGGCTTGCTGACCTCCGATAGAAGCGCCGATAAGAATGTCTACTTTTGAGACACGAAGTTCTCTACGAAGTAGGACATGCGCCTTCACAATGTCCCTCATTGTCAGGGATGAAAAGATGGGAAATTCATCGTGATTGGTTGGTCCACTTGAACCATAGCAAGATCCAAGAATATTAGCGCAAATCACACGATATTCACTTTCGTTAAATAGTTGATTTTCTCCAAACAACCCTGACCACCAATCAAACACATCCGCATTTCCTGACAGCGCGTGACAAACCCAGACCGTCTTTTTACCTTTTTCGAACCCCGTATCCGTATAGGCAATCTGAAGGTTTTCG
Source organism: Crocinitomix sp. (assembly GCA_020849935.1). GTDB lineage: Bacteria > Bacteroidota > Bacteroidia > Flavobacteriales_D > Crocinitomicaceae > Crocinitomix. The sequence continues at coordinate 1,570 of JADZFJ010000210.1, forward strand.
ATTGAATAACCGCTCTCGAGTGTAAACGCTACTGAACTCTTAAAAATTTTTGTCTCCATTTTAATTAAGATTTAGATCGTAAAATGATTTAGAGAAAGTTGCAATTATAGAGGAGTCAAGGCTGTTCAAAGACAATGATTTTTCGGAATTTATATAATTTTTGAATGCACTAATTGCATTAAATTTGATTGTAAACATTTACTAAAATTTTAAATTGATGATTGGAATTGATAGACTGCGAAATCTAGTAGTAGATTAGGCGCGTCAACCTGATAAAAGCTAGATTAAGCCCAACTCTCAGCACAGATAGCAACAATGCATGCAAAAATTAGAAGCATGGTTTGAAGTGGCTATAAAACTCAAAAGAGTCAATTGTTTGTTTTTTTTTGATAGTGTCATTTTACGCAATTTATTTATATCTCTTCCTTGAACTATTCAAGGAAAGCAGGAATTGGCACCTTTTACACGTTGTATTGGTTGCCAGAGGATCAATGAGCCTGTCTCTAACCTCTTCTTTATAAATCAATCACTGTTACAAGAACTGTAATCGACGTGGCAAAGATACAATAGAATAATTCTAATTTCCAAGAACTATTTTTTGAAAACTGAAAAAAAAAGCTAAATCGAATTGATAAAACGATTGTTTTCAACAAGATATCCTTTTAAATTATTTTTGGGAAATTTTAACAAAATAATGATTTGACACCTTTTTTAATCAATTTTGTTAGGTCTATTCGGACTGACTTGTCTCCTTTTTGAAGTAATTTTTAATGAGTTTTGTATAAAAAACGACATCCTCATCCAACTTTAACCAATGAATAGGTAAAATAAAAAGACAAGATGCTAAAACCACCTTTACACCGATCGAAACAAGCTCGTTTTTAAATTCAATTGGAACGAATTCGAACAATAATATTAACGCGAAGAAAAGACCCAAAATGGCCAGTTGACTTAATTTAAAAGGGTGCATTTTATAAGCAAAATACACAAACAATAAACGACCTACATTATAGACTACATAAATGATTGAAGCAGATGTTGCCGCGCCAAAAACACCATATTCGGGGATTAAAATTAAGTTGAGAAAATAAACACCAACAAGTAATATTCCTGTAAAAATCAAGTCGTATTTATATTTTTTTGAGGTCACAAAAATCACTCCATTTAGTCCACAATACATGTCTACAATTTTCCCTATCATCAAGATTAAAAATATATAAATTCCATCAGCAAAGGCAGGGGGTAAAAAATGGAATAATTCTACTCGATTGATCCAAAAGACCAAAAACGTGATTAACGCAATTACAAGACTTACAGAACTAATTCGGGTATAAAGTTCTTTCATTCGGGTAAAATCTCGCTCTTTCCAATATTTTGCCACCAAAGGCGATGAAATTCGAATGAGGGTTTTGTATGGTATCAATAAACCACTCACAATAAAAATGGTCGTTGAATATACCCCCGTAGCGTCGAGCCCAATCATACTGGCCACCATAATGGTGTCAAGCGATACCACCATTATTGCCCCAATAAAATTAATGTAGGTGTAGATGCTATA
>JADZFJ010000211.1 GCA_020849935.1 Crocinitomix sp.
CATTCAAATAGGTTCGATGAACGATGTAATTGAAACCTATCTTTCAAGAACTACTAAAACCTCACTTTCTGGCGAGATTCCTGCAAATGCGTCGAGCATCAATACAGGTTTGGTAAAATTCACCAATATATTGCTTCAAAATTCCCATGGCGAAGCGGTTCAAAACATTAATTATCAGTCTAACTTAAATTTTATTCTTCAACTCAACACGGAGACGGAATTGAAGGATGTGATCTTGGATTTACGCATCAATACCCGCGACGGTGTAGAATTGGTGCATACGATGAATAAATATTCGAACCCAGCTAAACAAAGTATTCGTGCAGGGTTGAATGAAATCACCTGTCAAATAGAAAACCAATTACAGCCAGGCAATTATACCGTGAGTATCGGTATCCACGAAACAAATGGCCTCTCTTTAGATTTTGTAGAAAACATCTTGGATTTTACAGTTTTAAATGTTGGAGAAGGAGATCAAGCAGGATTTATTTATGACTTTAAATTAGGTCATGTATTTTTTAACTCGACCTGGAAAATAAAATAAGATGATGCAGTTTATTCCACTTGCCAGTCCTAATATCCTCGATGCAGACATTCAAGAAGTTGTGAATGTGTTGAAAACAGGAATGCTTGTTCAAGGCAAAAAAGTGCTTGAATTGGAGGCGCATATTGGCAGTTTTGTGGGTGCAAAACATGTCGCTGCGGTCTCTAATGGAACTGCAACTATGCATTTGGCGTTAATTGCATTGGGAATTGGACCAGGGGATGAGGTAATTGTTCCAGCTTTTTCCTACGTCGCTACGGCCAATGTTGTTGAATTAGTGGGAGCGACGCCCATATTTGTAGACATTGACATACGTACGTTCAACATCGACGTAAGTCAAATCGAATCGAAAATAAATCCAAAAACCAAAGCAATAATCCCTGTACATGAATTTGGTTTAGCATGTGACATCGAAGCGATTATGCAGTTGGCTGTCAAACACAAACTTTTTGTGATTGAAGACGCTGCATGTGCTTTAGGTGCGAAATATAAAGGTGTAAATGTTGGAACATTTGGCCATTTTGGTTCATTTTCACTTCATCCTCGTAAGGCAATTTCATCGGGCGAAGGAGGATTATTGGTGTGTCATTCGATGGATTATTTGAACAAAATTCAAATTCTACGAAATCACGGCATCGAACTTAAAAATGGGAAGATGGATTTTGTGGCCGCTGGATTTAATTATCGAATGACTGATTTTCAAGCTGCGCTGGTAAATAGTCAATTAAGTCGTTTAAATGACACCTTAATTTACAAAAACGAATTAGCAACGGTTTATTTTGAACTCCTCGATAAAACAAAAATGACCTTGCCTCAGATACCTACTCATAGCACACATACTTGGCAAACATTTCACGTGCTACTCGATTCAAAAATTGAAAGAGATGGGATCATCGACCAATTAAAAAACAGAGGAATTGGAACAAATTATGGAGCGCAATGCATTCCTGCTCAAACCTATTACCAAAAAAAATATGGCTTTGATTGTTTGCATGAATTTCCAAATGCCTATTATGCTTATAACAGCGGACTTGCTATCCCGCTGTACGAGAAATTATCCAAGGAAGATATTTCTTATATTGCGAAAGAATTAAACAAATTACTGTAAAATAAAATGCAAGGAAAAAACATTTTCATCACAGGCGGAGCAGGATTCATTGCGAATACGCTGATTCAACGTCTGATTGAGAAGAATAAAATAACTGTCTACGATAATTTTCACCGAGATACGTTAACAAATAGTGGATTTGCGAATCACCCGAACATGACGATTATTAAAGGGGATGTTCTTGATTTTGACTTGCTATGTTCATCGATGAAAGGTGCCGAAATTGTCATTCACGCTGCAGGAATTGCAGGAATTGACACCGTCATTAAAAATCCTGTAAGCACGATGCGCGTCAATATGATTGGCACGGCGAATGCCTTGGATGCAGCTTTGGTGAATAAAGTAAGTGATCGTTTTATCGATTTTTCAACTTCGGAGGTTTTTGGTTCGATGGCATTCCGATCGTCTGAAACAGATGAAACAGTTTCAGGATCCGCTGGCGAAGCCCGATGGACCTATGCGGTAAGTAAATTAGCCGGTGAACATTTAGCTCATGCTTATTTTAAACAATACAATTTACCTGTTGTTACCGTTCGACCTTTTAATGTTTACGGACCAGGGCAAACCGGCGAAGGAGCTATTCAGATCTTTATAAAAAAAGCGCTCAACAACGAAGATATTTATATCCATGGAGATGGAAACCAAATTCGTGCGTGGTGTTATGTAGATGATTTTGTGGAATGTCTTTTTCGCTGTGTTGAAAACAAAAATGCTATTGGTGAAAGCTTTAATATAGGCAATGCTCGCGCAGTAATTACCATTTTAGGGTTAGCACAAACCGTTTGTCGCGTGCTAAAATCTTCGTCTAAAATTAGTTTTTTAGACCCCTTATCGGCAGATATTGCGTTGAGAATTCCATCAGTAGATAAAAGCACACAATTATTAGGCTTTAAAGCACTTGTTGATCTTGAAGAAGGGATCGCAAGAACTGCTGAATGGATGAAAACACAACAATAAGTTAATTCCAAAAAATGGATCGAAAAAAGGCATTAGCGTCAAAAGCATCAAGCGAAATATTCGAGCAATTGAATGTATTGCACGATGATTTACACCTTGCCTTTCAAACACAATTTGACCGTTCATTGCCTTTTTCAGATGAAATTTTTGACCGTTGGGAAAAAGCAAAAAAACTAAATTGGGGAGAAAATAGTTCGGTGTACGACAGTTCCTATATTTTTGGGGATGTAAAAGTCGGTAAAAACACATGGGTTGGTCCTTTCACAATTATTGATGGTTCTGGAGGCTTAACAATAGGAGATTTTTGTACGATTTCGTCTGGCGTTCATATTTACACGCATGACAATGTCAAACAGACGCTTAGTGGAGGTGTTCTTCCTATCGAACGTAAACCAGTGAGCATTGGCAACTGCACGTATATTGCCCCGCAATCTATTCTGAAAATGGGAATTAAGATTGGAAATCATTGTTTGATTGCAGCCAATTCATACGTCAAAAGTGATTTCGAAGATTTTTCAATCATTGCTGGAAATCCTGCAAAAAAAATTGGAACGGTCACCATTGAAGA